>RFHE01000301.1 GCA_003696445.1 Calditrichota bacterium
CCTCGACTCCGCGCCTCCCTCCGGTCGGCGCTGCGCTCGGGAAGACACGGGTTTAGGGTGTTGATGCCTGGCAAAGCACCTGGGTACGTCCTGTAGTGGACCCAGCACATCCGCGAAAATCCGCGTGAATCCGCGGCTATTCTTTTCGCGTTCCACGGCTCTGCAGATGAATGAGACAGATGGATCGGGCGCGGCGAGGTATCTCGGAGATTTCTCCGTTCCGCTCATTCCGCCAGGCGGGCTCGCTCCAGTCCAATTGACCTGTAGTGGCCGCTTTTTTCGTGAATTTCGCGTGTTTGGCGGGCCTATCCGCAGGAATCCCACTCGATTCGCGGTTCATCAATCGGCTGCTGCCTTGTGTGCACCCGATGTTTGCTCGGTTCCTGCTATTTGAAAAACAACGGGTATTTGCGCGGATTGACCTCGTGCATCAGCTCGTACACGGTGTAGAAGATTTCTTCCACGTTGGGCTTGGAAAAGTAGTCCCCGTCCGAACCGTAGGCCGGTCGATGCGCTTTCCCGGGAATGGTCCGCGGTTCAGAGTCCAGCCAGTAGTAGCCGCCCTGTTTTTCCACTACCTCTTCCAGCATGTAAGCGGTGGTACCGCCGGGCACGTCCTCATCCACAAAGACGATGCGGCTGGTTTTCTTGAGCGATTCCAGAATTCGGCCGTGGAGGTCGAAGGGCAGCAGGGATTGCACGTCGATGACCTCTGCACTGATCCCCACCCGCTGCAACTGGCGGGCCGCTTCCAGCACAATCCGGCAGCAGGCACCGTAGGTGACCAGGGTAACGTCGCTGCCTTCCCGCAACACTTCGGGCACACCCACCGGTACAGTAATCTCGCCGATGTTTTCCGGCAGCGCTTCCTTCAGCCGGTATCCGTTCAGCACTTCCACAATGAGGCCCGGTTCGTCGGACTGCAGCAGGGTGTTATAGAAGCCGGCTGCGCGGGTCATATCGCGGGGTACCAGCACGTTCATCCCCCGAACCAGATGGATGATGCCGGCCATCAACGAGCCGCTGTGCCACACCCCCTCCAGGCGATGCCCCCGGGTTCGAACGATCACCGGCGCGATCTGTCCGCCGGCGCTGCGCCAGTGGACGGTGGCCAGATCGTCGGACATGATCTGCAGGGCATAGAGCAGGTAGTCCAGATATTGCACCTCTGCGATGGGCCTAAGCCCGCGCATGGCCAGGCCGATGGCCTGCCCCAGAATGGTGCACTCCCGAATGCCGGTATCGGAGACGCGCAGCTCGCCATATTTCTCCTGCAAGCCTTTGAAGCCCTGATTCACATCGCCCAGGCGGCCCACATCTTCCCCGAAGGCCACCACCCGCGGATCACGCTTCAGGATGGCATCGAAACAGGCATTGAGCACCTCGAAACCGTACACCAGCGGCGGATTGGCGCTGTAACGGGGCTCTACCTCCCTGACCCGTCGGGCCGACCTCGGCCCCTCGACGTACAGGAAGTCCCCGTAGCGGTGGCGGTTGACCTCTTCCTGAGTTTGTTTCCATTCGATGAGCGGACGGCGCACCGCCTCCGGGTCGTCTTTGCTGAGCATGAGCGCCTCCCGGATGGCGGCGAAAATATCCCGCCGCAGGGGGGCTTTGAGGCCCAACAATTGGCTGCGTACCTGCAGCAGAGCGTCGCGCTGACGGGATTGCTCGGCCATGCAGGCAATCAAACCAGCTACTTCGGTGCGCTCCTTCCGAATAGGTGTCTGGTAGGCCTCCCAGGCCCGATCCCGGGTTTCCTCAACCCGGCGTTGCTCCTCGGCCTCCAGCGCCTCCAGCTCGGCCTCGCTGGCCAACCCCTGGTTTAAAATCCACTCGCGAAATTTACGGTTGCAATCGAACGCCCGCTCCCACTCCAGCCGCTCGCGGGGTTTGTACCGTTCGTGACTGCCGGAGGTGGAATGGCCCTGGGGCTGGGTCAGTTCAACCACATGCACGATGGCCGGCACATGCTCCTCTCGGGCTACGGTCGCAGCCTGCAGAAAGGTTTCCACCAGCGCGGGATAGTCCCAGCCCTTCACCGTGTAAATATCGAATCCTTCCCGGCTGCCCGGCTCGCGCTGAAACCCCTTCAATACCTCGGAGAGATTGCCTTTGGTCACCTGATACTCGTTGGGCACCGAAATGCCGTATTCATCGTCCCAGATGGCGATGACCGCCGGGGATTTCAACACACCCAGCGCGTTGACCGCTTCCCAGAACATCCCCTCGGCACAGGAGGCATTGCCGATGGTGCCAAAGGCCACCTCATTGCCATTGCGGGAAAATTGGGTGAAGTCCTTCAACGCCTCCAGTTCCCGGTACAGGCGAGAGGCGTAGGCCAGTCCCACCAGCCGGGGCATCTGAGAGCCGGTGGGCGACAAATCTGCCGAAGAGTTGTACTGTTCGGTCAGGTTTTTCCAGCTTCCATCGGGATTGAGCAGGCGGGTGGCAAAGTGGGCGTTCATTTGCCGGCCGCCGGTCATGGGTTCGGCTTCCACATCGGCATGGGCGTAGAGCTGAGCAAAATATTGCTCCAGCGTGCAG
>RFHE01000038.1 GCA_003696445.1 Calditrichota bacterium
AGGCGCCTGGCTGGTGGTTCGCTTTCCGGCAGGTCGGCGAGTGGTGTACCCAAAAGAGGGATACGCCTACCACCCTGGAGAGTCCCTGGGTGAGGGTATAGTGGTGGGGCAGGTTTCCGGTTCCCGCTGGCGGGATCCCCGGGCCCTGCCTGGACGCACCTACCGGTACCTGCTGGTGCCTGTGGACTGGGCTTCTGGCCAGCCTCATTACAAATTGGATCGGTCCCGGATGGTGAGTGTGCACACCCCGGAATTGTTCCCCGGTGTGGTGGGGCAACCGCTTCTGGATAGCCTGGTGGCCCACTTCAAACCGGCGCATGTGCTGCCTTATAGCCAGGCCCGGGATACGCTGTTTGCCCGAATCTACCTGGAGAACGATAGCCTGCGCGGGGTGTACTCCGGCTACACCATCTGGCTGGACCCCAACCAGGATCCCACGACCTTTGCCTTTCAGCACCATATTAACACGGAACACACCTGGCCGCAGAGCAAAGGGGCTGGTTCGGGGAATCCGCGCAGCGACATGCACCATCTTTTCCCCGTGCGGGACAATGTGAATTCGGCACGGGGCAACCTGCCTTTTGCCGAAATCGACGACGCCGAAACCGACCGCTGGTATCGCCGATCCCAGGTGTTACAAAGCATACCGAGTCAATTTATCGATGAGTACAGCGAGAAGGATAACGATCAACCCCGATTTGAGCCACGCGAGGACCACAAGGGGAATGCCGCTCGGGCCATGTTCTATTTTTACACCATGTATCGGGCCGAAGCCGATGCCGCCGACCCCACCTTTTTCCCACTGCAGAAAGCGGTTCTTCGCCGGTGGCACAGCCTGGATCCGGTGGATTCGCTGGAACTGGTGCGCACATTTAAAATCGCCACTTACCAGGACGGCAAGCCCAACCCCTTTGTGGTAGATACCACGCTGGTTCGCCGGGCTTATTTCCCCGAGCTGTATGGCTCCTCGGTGGCCTTGCTGTCTTTTTCGGGCGTTTACGTTGGACCGGAAATTCAACTGGACTGGGAAACGGCCAGTGAGAAGCGCGTGGAGGGCTTCCGGGTCTTTCGCCGCCGGGAGGACAGTGGGCGATTTGTCTTGCTGGCCGACTATCTCTCTGACCCGGCCCTGCTGGCCATGGGAGGTCCCCAGCAGGGGGCTCACTACACCCTGGTGGACAGCACGCCGGTCGCCAACCATGCCTACGTCTATCGGCTTGTCGCCCAGGGGTTGGACGGAGACAGTCTGTTTCTGGGTGACCTTAGTGTAGTGGCCGGCCAGCCTACCGGCATTGAATCGGCCTCCAGCCCGGAACCGGCCCGGTTTCAGTTAGCGCCAGCCTACCCCAATCCGTTCAATGGCCAGCTGGTTGTGCCGGTGGAGGTGGAAACATCCGGCGCTGCCGTGGCCTTAACCGTACTAGATGTGTTGGGGCGGCGGGTCCGCCACCTGTTTTCTGGACGGCTTTCCCCCGGGCGGCATCTCTTTCGCTGGAACGCTGCGGACGGAAACGGCCGGGCGGTTCCCAGCGGCATCTACTTCATCCGCCTGCAAAGCGGGCCTCGGGTTCAGGTGCGAAAGGTGATCCTGATTCGCTGAAAAAACCGCCCTCTGAAATCACGGGGTTTCATCCTGGCGAAAACCAGGGGAGGGGACTCGCTTTCAACTGAAGCCCGTAATCGATTTTTTACGCATTCCCGGCTGTTTAAATTGCCCCCGTTCCACAAAATCCATTGGACACCGTCAATGAAATTTCAGTGGTTGCTCCTGCTGGTGTGTCTGCTCTCAATTCTGGGATTGCGTGAAGGGCCGTGGGTGCCTGCACGGGCGGAAAAGTTACACACAGGTCGCTCTCCAGGTTATGAAGGGGTGGGGCAAAAGGAGGCTCTTCCCGCCCTGGAGCTGGTTGAAGCGATCCCCCTGCATCAGTTGCTGCCCGAGGTGGATCCCTCGCTTGCGCTCGAGGCCAGCGGTGTGGTGTGGACCGGCGGGGCGCTGGTGGTCGCCTTCGACAATTTGAAGTCCGTGGCCCTGTTGCATCCGCCCTGGGCGGTGCCTGCACCGGCCAATCGGCTGACCGGCCCGGCAAAGGAGAGAAAATCCGATTTCGAAGGCCTGGCTTACGACAGCGTGCTGCAGGTGTTTTATCTGGTTCGGGAAAGCAAGGCGCGCAAAAAAGGCCATTATGCCCGCATCCACGAATGGGATGGCGCCTTTGAAGAAGTCGGTAAGGACTGGGTTCGGCTGCCCTTCCGGGGAGGGAACAAAGGCTACGAAGGACTGGCCTTTGTTCGCCGCCAGGGGAAGGAATGGCTGCTGGCCCTGCGGGAGACGGCACAGGGTGGACCGGTGGACAGCACGGGCGGCCCGGGGGTGATTGACGTGCTTACCCGCAGGGCCGATGAGTGGGAAGTCCACAGCAGCTTCCAGCTGCCAGGGTCGGTGCGTTTTCTGGATTACGCCGGCCTGGATGTGCAGGCGGGGCGAATGGCGGTGCTCTCCCAGGCCTCGGCAAGAGTCTGGCTGGGCAGGCTGCATCCGCAGCGCTGGGCGGTGGCCGATTCGGGGGCGGTTTACACCCTGCCAACCGGTCTGGATGGCCGAACCCGCATCTGCCGGGCGGAAGGAATCTGCTGGTTAAATCGCAGCACCCTGGCGGTGGTCACCGATCGAAATAAACGGGATCCCGATCCCTGCAGGGCCCTCCACCAGCATCTGATCATTCTGAAACTCCCCTAAGCACAGGCCGATTTCACCCCTGGAGGTTAACGGGAGGTCTGTTTGTGCTGAATGGCGATGTGCGGGCGGATGCGCTCCAGCGTTTTGGGGCCGATGCCCTTCACCTTCAGCAAATCTTCCGGAGTGCGGAACGGGCCGTGCTGTTCCCGGTAGGAGACAATGCGCTGGGCGATGGCCGGACCGATGCGGGGTAGGCGGGTGAGGGTGGCTGCATCGGCCGTATTGACGTCGATGGGGAGCGGTGCGTTTTCCCAGGTGGCCTGCCGCGAGGCTGCCTGCAGAGTTGCAGACTGACCCGTCGCCTCAGCCGGCGAGGGCGGTTGACCTGACGCGTCAGTTCGCCGGAGAGAGTCGCTGGTGTGTCGGAAAAGCGAGTCGGTGCGCGAGAAATCGAAACTGTCCGGGGTGAAGAACAACTGCTTCACAATCTGATAGCCCAGCACCGCCGCCCAGATGAGCAGCAGGGTGATCAGTGCCCGACGTTGAGATTCGGTCAGCACCGGGTGCCTCCCTCAACAAATGTCCTCCCAACCGCTCCGGACTTGCCGGCCGGGTAATTCTTCCATCAGGTAAAACCAGCTTCAGATTTTGTCCTCGGCCGGCTTACCAGTTAGCCCAATCCGGTAAACCTTTCCCCGGGGTCGGTTGCAGATTTAGATGTTGAAGGCTTCCTTGAATTTTTGAAAGAAGCTTTTACCCTTCCTGGGCGGCTTGACATTTTCCAGTTCTGCCAGTTCCTCGAGCAATTCTTTTTCCCGTGGAGTGAGCCTGGTAGGGACCCACACTTTGACCTGAACCAGCAGATCTCCGCGGCGGTAGCCGTGTAATTCCGGGATTCCCTTTCCGCGGATTCGGAAGACCTTGCCGGGCTGGGTTCCCGGCGGGACGTGTATTTTGACGCGCTTGTAGCGATGGATGTCGTCGGCCGGTAGCTGCTTGTTTTCCGGGTCCACCTCCAGGGTGGGAATTTCCACATCGGCGCCCAGGGCAGCCTGAGGGAAGCTGAGGTAGAGGTCGTAGAGCACATCGTTTTCGTGGCGAACGAAGAGGGGATGCTCTTTTTCTTCGAAGTAAACGATCAGGTCCCCGGCGGGACCGCCCCTGGGTCCGGCATTGCCCTTTCCTCGCAGGGTCAGGTAGTTGCCGGTGGCTACACCGGGAGGCACTTCAATTTCCAGGGTTTCTTCCCCACGCACCAATCCCTCACCCCGGCATTCCGGGCAGGGATCGCTGACAATTTTCCCTTCGCCCCGGCACTGGGGACAGGTGGTGACATTCACAAAGCGGCCGAACAACGATTGGGAAACCTGGCGAACTTCGCCTTGGCCATGGCAGGTGGGGCAGATAGTGGGTTTGCTGCCTTTGCGTTGCCCACTACCTTTACAGGCAGGGCAGGCGATCAATTTGTTCAGTTTTACTTTTTTTCGGGTGCCGGAAGCCACCTCTTCCAGGGAGAGCTTGATTTTGATCTGCAGGTCACTGCCTCGAGTGGCCCGGGCGCCCCGGCGCCTGCGAGTACCAGTGCCAAAGAAATCCCCGAATCCAAAAGCCTCTTCCATAAAGAGGCGCAGCGCCTCGCTCAGATCTACATGCTCGAACCCGCCGAACCCGGCGCCGGATCCAACCCCTTCATGGCCAAAGCTGTCGTATCGGCGCCGCTTGTCTGGATCGCTTAAGATCTCATAGGCTTCGGCCACTTCCTTGAATTTTTCTTCTGCCTCTTTGTCCCCAGGATTGCGATCCGGGTGATATTGCATGGCCAGCTTCCGATATGCGGCCTTAATTTCTTCCTGTGTGGCCGTTCTGGAAACGCCCAGTACCTCGTAATAATCTCGTTTATTTGCCATTCGCCTTCCGTCTCTTTCCTTATTTACTCACCACCACTTTTGCGTGTCGCAGCACACGGTCCCGGTACATGTACCCTTTTTGAAGTTCATCCACCACCGTTCCCGGTTCAACCCCTTCTCGGTGAACGGCAAGCACCGCTTCATGCAAATTATAATCGAAGCGTTGCCCTATAGACTTGAAAGGCTTAACCCCTTCCTCTTCCAGGGTTTTCAACAGGTTGCGGTAAATCATCTCTACACCATTGCGAAAAACCCTAAAGTTGCCATGCTTATCGCTGGCATGCAAGGCGCGTTCCAGATCGTCCACAATAGGCAAGAGCTTTTCGGCAAACTTCTGGTTGGCATATACCACCACTTCTTCCAGCTCGCGGTTGTGGCGTTTTTTTAGGTTCTGCAATTCGGCGCTGAGACGAAAGATTTGCTCTTTTGCCTGCTCCAGTTCGGCCTTCAGGCGCTGATTTTCTTCCCGCAGGCGTTGCTTTTCAGAACGCCGCCGAGCAGTGGTTCGAGGTTTACTTTCATCCGTTTCGCTGCCAGCCCTGGGGGTGGTGTCGGATTTAGGGGGAGAAGGCTGGTCACCATTTTCGGCAGCAAGCTCTTTTTCGCTTAACTCGGTTTTTTGAACCATAGGTCTCATCCCTCCTCGGCACTCAATTGAATCAATTTTTTTCGAAAAGCTGCGAAATAGTACGGGCGGTAAAATCCACCAGGGTCACCATTTTTCCGTAATTCATTCGGGTTGGTCCAATGATGCCCAGGGTGCCGGTTACATCACCCAACCGGTATTTAGCGGTGATGATGGAGCAATCCTTCAACCGTTCGTCCTCGATTTCGTCCCCGATTTTAATTTTGAGGGTTTGCCCCTCTGCCTCAGTCGGTTCATCCAGGAGCTGAATAATGATGTTGCGGTTTTCCAGCAGTTCGGCGACCGAGGAAAAGCGCTGCAGGTCGGAGAACTCCGGTTGTTGAACGATGAAATGGGTCCCCATGTAATAGACATCCAGGTCGTCTTCGAAGTCGAACATGCGGTCGGCGGCCTGGACAAAGAGCTGGATAAGCCCGCTCTCGTCGTTTTTCAGGTCGCGCACAATGGAGAAAAAGTTTTTGCGGATCTCATCCAGTCGCATGCCGTAGAGCCGTTCGTTGAGAACCTGACTGACCATTTCCAGCTTTTCTCTGGGAATCTGCGAAGTCAGTTCCAGTTGAATGGTTTTCACCAGACCCGTTTCGATGGTAATGATGACCAGAATGCGCTCTGCTGACAGGCTAATCAATTCCATACGCTGGAAATGGCCCTGTTTGAGTCGAGGAGAGACCACCACACCCAGCAAATGGGACAGATGGGCCAGAATGCGGGTGGCCTCCCGCATGACTTCACTGAATTCGTAGATGGTTTCTTGTACGGATTGGCGGATGCGCTCTTTTTCCTCAGCGGTCAGGCGCGCGCGCTTCATGAGCGAATCCACATAAACCCGATAGGCCGGGGTAAGCGGTACGCGCCCTGCCGAGGTGTGGGGCTGATAAATGTAGCCCTTGGCTTCCAGGGAAGCCATGATGTTTCGAATGGTGGCCGGGCTCAATCCAAGTTTCATCCTATTTGCAATTAGCGTAGAGCTGACCGGTGTGGCCGATTCAATAAAATTCTGTACAATGGCACCAAGAATCAGCTTCTCGCGCGGCGTCAAATTCATCATGGTCTTCATTCCCATCTTAATGTTTTAAAATAGGTTGAAGCGGTTGTTAAGTCAAGGTCATAATAGGCTTAGCCTGTCCGAAAAGTGTTACTTAACGGCGCGCCCACAGTTCCTGAGCGGGAATATTCCTGGCGCGCAAAAAGGCCGGGCTGGCCGGGAACGGACCCAGGATTTCCTTTTTTATCTTTCAGAAGTGACCGCTAAGCTGTAAAATTTTTCCCGACCACCGGCGGGGCAAAGGTTCTGGTGCAAGGTCAGCGACAAACCAAACCAGCAAGGAGCGTATGGAGATGAGTGGATCGGAACAGTTTTCTTCGCGCATTGCCCTTTTGCTCTCTACCATGGGGATGGCCATTGGGGCTGGGAATATCTGGCGGTTTCCTCGTTTAGCCGGCCAATACGGGGGAGCTTTTCTGCTCCCCTGGCTGCTGTTTTTGTTTTTGTGGTCCATTCCCTTGATTATGGTGGAATTTGCCATGGGTAAACAGAGCCGCCGGGGTCCGATCGGGGCTTTCGCCCATTTTCTGGGGGAACGGTTTGCCTGGATGGGAGGATTTGTGGCCCTGTGTACCATGTTCATCATGTTCTACTATTCGGTGGTAACCGGCTGGGCACTGAAATATTTTACCGCCTCGCTGACGGGCAGTCTGCTCCATGCCGATCATCAAGCCTTCTGGGAGCGTTTTACCGGTAGCGGTTTGGAGCCGGTGGTATTTCATCTGCTGGCGTTGAGCGCCGGCGCGCTGGTGATTTCCCGCGGGGTGGTTATGGGCATCGAGCGGGCCAACAAGATTTTGCTGCCCTCTCTGTTTGTGCTGCTCATTATCGGCTGCATTCGAGCAGTGACGTTGCCTGGAGCGGAGGTGGGGTTGCGCTACTACCTGACCGTGGAGCCGGATCAGTTGCTCAATTACAAGGTATGGCTGGAGGCCCTTTCCCAATCGGCCTGGTCCACCGGCGCCGGATGGGGCCTTGTGCTGACCTACGCAGTTTACATCCGGGAAAGGGAAGATATTACCCTGAATTCGGTTTTCACCGGGGTGGGGAACAATGTGGCCTCGCTGTTTGCCGGTCTGGCCATAATTCCCACCGTTTTTGCCCTCAGCGGGAGCTTGGAGGAGGCGCACAAAGCGCTGTCCGCTGGGAATCAGGGGTTGAGCTTCATTGTGATTCCGCAGTTGTTCAGCCAGTTGCCCGGGGCGCAGTTATTTATGGCCATTTTCTTCATGGCGCTGTTTTTTGCCGCCCTCAGTTCGCTAATTTCCATGCTCGAATTGGCCACCCGACTGTTCATGGATTTTGGTTTCGCGCGCAAAAAGGCGCTCACAATTGTATATCTGATTACCCTGTTAATGGGGATTCCTTCGGCGGTGTCGATGAATGTGTTCAACAATCAGGATTGGGTATGGGGCTTGGGGTTAATCGTTAGCGGGTCGTTTTTTACTTTTGCCGTACTCAAATATGGGGTGGAACGGTTTCGCCGCACTTTTCTGGATGTGCGCTACAACGACCTACGGGTAGGGCCGTGGTTCAATGGGCTGATGAGAGGGCTTATTCCTGCCGAGGCGCTGATTATGCTGGGCTGGTGGTTTTACCAGTCGATTCAGTGGGATCCCCAGCACTGGTGGGACCCGCTCTCTCCGTTCAGCCTGGTGACCTGCCTTGTACAGTGGGGTGTGCTGGTGGCTTGCCTCCTTGTCCTGAATCACCGGCTGGCAGCCTGGCTGGTCCCCATTCCAACCGACAGGTAGGGAAAGCGGCAGGCAGACCTTAAATTAGATGAAAAAGAGAGCTGGGCTGGCTGCAAGGGCAGTTTAAATAACGGTACATTGCTTCTAAACATGAAAAAGGTAAGCAATTTTAAACAAGTGATTGCGGAGATCAACCAGGGGAAGGTTGCCCGCAGCTATTTTCTATATGGGAGGGAAGTGGAGCTTCAGGATCAGCTGATCGAGGAAATCAGCTCCGCGTTTCTAAATCGGATTGAGCGGGAGGTGAACTATTTTGTGCGTTATGCCAGTGAAACACCGGTGGAAACGTTGAGCCAGTTGATGCAAAGCGGTGGTTTATTTTCCGAACGCAAAGTAATTGTGTACCGGGATTACGATCAGGCCCGGAATCCACGGTTAAATTATTTGACCCATTTTTTGGAAAGCCTGCATCCGGACCTGGTGTTCATTGTGACCAGTCGCGACGAGCAGGTGAAAGGAAAGAAGTTTAAACCTCTGTTGGAGTACAGCCTGGTGGTTCATTTGCGGCCGCTGGGGGCGGAGGAGCTGGCAGCGTTTGTTCACAGTGAGCTGGCGCGCCAGGGCAAGCGTCTCGCGCCGGGTGCACTGGAGCTGCTAATCGAACATACCGGTAATTATTTGAACCATGTGAAGGGGGCACTGGATCAACTGTGCAACGCTTTTCCCGACCGGGAAGAAATTGGCCGGGCAGAAATTGAACAGGTGGTGGGCGATTACGCGCTCCACACGGTATTTGAGTACACCGAGCGGGTGCTTAGCGGCCAGCGGGCGCAAGCCCATGTGCTCTTACATCAACTCCTGGAGAAAGGGGAAAATCCCCAGGGGATCATGTACTGGTTGCTTCGGCATTTAAGCACGCTGTGGAAAATCCGTGGGTTTTTGCATAGCGGGGAGCGGCGGGATGCGGTCATTCAGCGGGAGCTGGGACTGTACCCCAGGCAGTACCAGCGATACAAGAAACAGGCCCTGCAATGGAAGAGTGCAGCCCTGCGCCAGGCGATTCTGATTTTGAAAAACACTGATATGGCTTTCAAAACCAGTCAGGCCCCCCCGGACATTTTGCTTGACTTAATTACATCGAAATTGGTAAATTTACAATAACCAAATATTTGGGAACTTCGACTTTCGGACTGGGTTAAACAATTCGATCCAAAGATGACCAGGAAAAGAAATTTAAAACGAGATAAAGTTACCGATGAGCAGCTTATTGCCCGGTTCCAGCAGGGCGACCTTCAGGCCTTCGATATTCTGGTGCGCCGATACAAAGATCAGCTGCTCAATTACGTGTATCGATTCGTAGGCAATCGCAGCGATGCGGAAGACATTGTTCAGGAAACATTCCTGCGGGTGTACAAAAACAAGCACTACTACAAGGAGATTGCTAAGTTTTCCACCTGGATTTACACTATTGCCGGAAACTTGGCCAAAACAGAACTCCGGCGTCGCAAGCGGCGTAAGATTTTCTCGGTCAGCAATTTTGTCAACGAAGAAAAGGATTTCGATATTCCCGATGTAGAGCGTAGCCCCGAGCAGCAGGTGGACGGCAGCATTAAAGACGACATCATTCAAAAGGCCATTGAAAAATTGCCCCCGAAATTTAAGGAGGTTATTTTGCTACGGGATGTCCAGGGATTTTCCTATGAGGAGATCAGTCAGATTTTGGGAATTCCTCTGGGAACAGTTAAGTCGCGGGTCAATCGGGGGCGCTTGAAGCTGCAAGAGGACCTGAAATTTTTGCTAGAAACCGAGGCAAAACCGAGTGAAGAAACCAAAGCGTGAGGATGGCCTATGCAGGAATGTGATCGGATAAGAGCGTTTATTTCCAGTTACCTGGAGGGTGATTTATCGCACGAGGTACACAAGGAGGTGGAAGCGCACCTGAACACCTGTAACAAATGCAATGCCGTGTACCTGCGCACACGCCTGCTGTGTGTTCAATTAAGAAAATTGCCCCAGGTAAAAACATCGCCCAATTTTGAAACCCGCCTGCATCAACAAATTTCGGTTTTGTCTTCTAAAACTCCTACAAATTCCTGGCTTCCGCTTCAGGGATGGAAGATGCCGTTGATGGCTTCGGCGGCGGTGCTGGGTTCCATTGCTCTGATTATATTGTTTTCTCAGAATTCCCCTCCTGCCAGCAAGGGGGGCTACATCGAACAATCGGGAATTGGGACGATGAGCAAGCCGGTGCCTGCGGCGGCGGCTGGGCCAGCAAGCCTGCCGAAAACGGCGACGTTGAAATCGGGAGTCAGTCCTACGGAAACGGCGGCCGCGGTTGAGGATAGCCTGAATCCAGAGCAAGAATCCCGACAGCAGCGTTTGCAACTGGTTGGCGATAACTGATAGCTTCTCTTGATCCAGGCGGTTTTCTAATTTTTGTTTGTTTATTCAAAACGCCAGGCTGGAGAGAACCGGAATTTTGATACAAAAAAAGTTTATCCCATTCATTGTGGCCGGTTGTGCCCTCCTGCTTTTATTGGTGAGCTTCGCTCCCAATTCCTCCTGGTTCCTATGGACAAAGATTTTGTTAATCATCCTTTTTGGTGCCATCCTCTACTGGCTATTTGCTCAGGAGGCACCTCAAATGGAAGCGCACACCGGTGAAGCGCGGTCAGAAGATCAGGAACCGGAGGAGAACTTGCTCCGCCTGCAAAATCTGGATAACGAGCAGGCCATCGAGGCCCTGTTCGAAGAATACCTTAAAACGGCCCTACCCCTTATTCAGCAAGTGCTGGTGGCCGACACTGTGGCTTTTGTTTTTGTCAACTACCCCCGCCGTCGCTTCCATCTCCGCCATTGGGTTTCCAAATATCCCCAGGCGGTGGTGAACAACAAGCATTTGCCTATGGAAAACAATTTGCTGACACTGATACTCAAAAACCGCAAAGGCGTGGTGGAACCGGATTTGCCGGACAATTTTCGGCTGCTTCCCTACTACCGGCAGGAATTGGAAACCAAACCACGTTCGTTTCTGGGAGCCCCGGTTTATTTCAACAACCACATTGTAGGCTTGCTCTGTTGCGATTCCCGGGCCAGGGAAAGCTTTGGCGAGGATGATTTAAAAATCCTGCAACAGATGGCTGCCCTTATCTCTCTGCAACTGGCGGCCAGTAACAAACTGTACGAGTACGAGGCCGAAAACTGGATTTCAAGCGTGCTGTATCGATTCAGTCGGGAAGTGCTGGCCGTTCAGGACGAAGAAGAACTAGTACGGTTTGTCGGCCGATTTTGCAAGGAGGTATTTAAAGCTAATCGGGTGGCGGTATGCCAGCGAACTCCCCAAGGTAAGGCACGCATCGTGTTTTTAGGCGGCGATTTTCCTCAACTAAGCGAGGGACAAGAATTCCCACTTACCGAAGGCATTGTCGGTTGGGTGTTCCGGAAAAACCAGAGCCTTCGGGTGGAGGATTTTGCCAGCCGGGACCATTACATCGCCCGGTTCCATGCCAGCGAGGAACCGGCCCGGGCCTATCGATCCCTGCTCACCGTTCCTGTAACGGTGGGGAAAACGGTTCAGAACGTTATTTTGCTGGAAAGCTTTGCACCGGGGAGCTTTCAGGAGATGCACAAACAAGTTCTGGAAACCATGGCCAATCTGGTGGCGCTGGTTCGGCAGAAGCTGCATAGTGCGGCACGCCGGTCAGCCGCGCGCAAGGCCGCCGGGGAGGCGGGCGAAGACCAGGCTCAGCTAAACCTGGAATTCGGAGCCATGGGGATGGATCGGGAAACTTAGATGCCCCGGAAAGCCTTTTCTTTCCTCATTTTTCCCTTTCCCTTTGCCCTCAAGTGGATTTGTTTGCTAAATTGAGCAGTATTTTAATAGGGAGAAACTGGACTATGGCTAAGCGTCAGGATTTTGCTTCAAAAATACAAAAAGGTAAGAACACCGGCCCTACCTGCCCCCAGTGTGGGGATACCTACCAGATGGTTAAAGTGGTGCGTTCTGTTTATTCGGAGGAAAAAGGTAGCTGGAAGTACCAGACCAAAAATGTGAAGGTCTGCTCCTGCAATCAAGCGGAAGTTTACGCCTGAAAAATCCGTTTGTTGCTCACCAGGACTTATGATGCTTGATCACAGGCCAGCGGCGACTACCGGCCTTGTTTGCCAGGGCGTTCAAGCACCGGGCGCTGGCCTTGTTGTTTAATCCCCAATAGAGGGGACCTCATTTCGTTTTTTCCCGCCTGTCAAGGCTCCTAGGAGTGCTCCACGAAAGCTCGCGATTATCGTTCTACACGTTTGCTCAGATTTGGTTGAAAGGTTTTCCGCTGTTAAATTTTTCTTAAAGTGTAGTGCAGCAGGGGAGGGAAAAAGAAATGTCCGAGAGTTCAACGCGCCTGCGGGATCTGGTACCGGGCCAAGACTTCCTGGGATTCTGCGTCGTTCGCAAAGTAGAGCAGCGGGTGACCCGTAACGGAAAAATTTACTTGCTGGTGGAGTTGGGGGATACCAGCGGACGGCTGCGGGCCAGGTGGTGGAATAGACCGGCCGATTGGGAAAAAATTTGTCCGGCCGGGCAAGTGGTTAAGGTGAAGGCCAGGGCCGTGCAGGTGGAGGATCGGGTGGAATTGAACATTCTCCGCTTACGGCCGGCAAGGGCAGGCGATGCCGTGCGGCCCGAAGACCTCCTGCCTGCTTCGCAAAAAGATGTGGCTGACCTGCAACATCGGTTCTACCAGCATCTGGGGAGTATCCAGAATCCTCATCTAAAAGCACTGCTTAACCGAATTTTCGATGAGCCGGAGTTCGAGCGGCGTTTTTTTCAGGCGCCTGCAGGCAAGCTCTGGCACCATGCTTACCTGTATGGGATGCTGGAACATGTGGTCTGCATGTTGGACCTGAGCGAAGTGCTGGCCTCTCATTATCCTCAGTTGAATCTTGAATTGCTCAAGTGTGGCATTGTACTCCACGATTTGGGGAAGGTCTGGGAGTACGCCACTACCAGGGGGTTTGTGGATTTTACCGATGAGGGCAGGCTGATCGGTCACCCGGTCATCGGGCAAAATCAGCTAAGGGAGTGGGTGTCCCGCCAGCCGGATTTTCCCTCAGAACTGGTGCTCCAGTTATTGCACCTGATGCTAAGTGCCGATGCACTGAGCGGGGTGGGCTCGCCGGTGCAACCCATGACCTTGGAAGCTGCGGCCCTGGCCTGCCTCAATCAATTGGATGGGCTGGTGAACGCTTTTGCCCGCATCGGGGAAAAGGACGTCTTGCCTGGCAGCCGCTGGAGCAAATTCAACAACCTACTCAACCGGTTTGTTTATGTAGGCCAAAAAGCGCAGGACGGCCCAGCTGAAAACCAGTAGCGCCAGATGAAGCTGAATCAACCAAACCCAACCGATGTTTAATATCCGCTCCATCAGTTCACGTAAAGGCTTCGGAAATTGACCCAACGTTCCACGATGTGGCGAAAATTTTTGATCTTAAAGGGCTCCACCAGGTAATCCACATTAGGGAAAGAGCGAATTCGTTCGCTCAATTCCTGGGAGGCAAAATTGCTGATGAAAATCACCGGGATGGAACGATAGCGCGGGTTGTTCTTAATGTTTTCCAGAACATCCAGGCCCTTCTTCGGTGTTGTATTGGCATGCACAATGATGAGTGAAGGGCGGGTGTGGCGAATTTCGTTCAAGGGGTGCTCGCACCGGCTGTGCACGTAAATCTTGTAACGGTACTCGCTCAGCAAATCTTGAATTAACTTTGCCCGATCTTTGCTCGACTCAAAGACGAGAACGCGCATGGGGTATTCCTCCTTGAATTGAATGATTCATTCGTTGAGTTCAGGAAGAATAATGACAAATTGCGTGCCGTTGGTATTCTATGGTTAAGTGATTGAAAATTATTGGCTTAGGTTAAATATTGTATTTAATCTGTTGTTTTTTAAAAGCTTAAATCAATATTTTCGCTGGCTGCGTTTGTATTTTTTACAATTCTTAGCCGGTCGATTTGCAGTTAGTGCAAGTGACCCCAAGCCTCCCGGATAGAGGTGGGCAAAACAAACAAATAGGCCACCGCAAAGGGGGAGGTACGGGAAGGCCTTTTCGGGGATGCGGAAGATCTAGCAAACTGGAGATTTACGCAACGGGCTGTTTCGCGGGCAGCAACCTTAAATCAGCTGGCCCCAAGCGGGGTGATTGAGGAGTTAAGAAAAATAGATTCTTAAGCAACTGGCATAACGGGCCAAAGTTCACTCAATCCCCATCCTTTTTTACGGGGAAATGGGGTGAAAGGGACGAGGTTCCAACAATAATTTGCTAAAATTACTAAGCTTTGGGGCAAAACGCCGGCTGGGAACACTGATTTAATATGAGCCACTAAATGCAAAAATGCGCAAATTTATTGACTTTGCTTTACTTTTTTGCAGCCCCGTAGAAGAGGTTTATTCCAGTTTTCTAACCAAGGTACGGTAATTAATTTTCAGCAATTTACAGGCTTCTTTTTTGTTGCCTTTTTTGAGCTCCAGGACCATTTTGACATAAAGCCTGGCCACCTCTTCCAGGGAGAGTTCCTGCGCCAATGCCTTTTCCAGGAAGTTGTCGGTTTCCTCAATCACGTCCGGAGGCAGGTCTTTGATGTCGATCTGCCGGCGCTTGGTTAACACCAAGCGCTTGACGGTATTCTCCAGCTCGCGAGCATTCCCCTCCCAGCGTAAGCGAGAGAGAAAGGCCACAACCCGACTGGAAAAACGCGGTTTGGGCAGGTTGTTTTCCCGGCAGAACTTCTCAACAAAATAATCGATCATTGCTGGGATGTCGTCCGGTCGTTCTCGCAAAGGCGGGATGTTAATGGGAATCACGTTGATCCGGTAATAGAGATCTTCCCGAAATTTCTTTTCCTTTACCAGTTCCAGTAAATTGCGATTGGTGGCCGAAATCAACCGAAAGTCTATCTGAATTTCTTTTTCTCCGCCCAGGCGATAAAATCGCTTGCTTTCCAAGACGCGCAGCAATTTGGCTTGTAGCTCCAGGGGGAGTTCTCCAATTTCGTCCAGAAAAAGGGTACCCTGATGGGCCAGTTCCAGTTTGCCCCGCGTGGTGCGCACTGCGCCGGTAAAGGCACCTCGCTCGTAACCAAAAAGTTCGCTTTCTAGCAAATTGGCCGGCAGGGCGGCACAATTGATGGCCACAAAATTGGAGCGGTAGCGGCTGCTTTGCCGGAAAATGTGATTGGCAATCACCTCCTTACCGACGCCAGATTCCCCGGTAATCAGCACCGGTTCACTGCTGTCCTTTAGGCTATCAATAAAATTTAAAATCTGCTGCATCTGTTTGCTGACGGCCACAATATTCTCGAAACGGATATTCTGGCTCAATTTGGAGCGCAATTCCTTGTTTTCCCGCTCCAGTTGCTGCATTCGCAGGGCCTGTTTGACCATGAACGGCAGCTCTTCCTCCAGGTTTTCTCCTTTAGAAAAATAAGAATAAGCGCCTCGCCGCTGCGCTTCCAGAGCGTACTGGTGGTCCTTAAAGGAAGTCACCACGATGATCTGATAATCCTGACCCCGGCCAATGAGTTCGTCCAGCAACTGAAATCCATCTCGAATTTCCGGCAGTCCCAGATCCAGAATGATTAAATCCGGTTCAAAGGTTTCTACCAAGTTCAGCGCCTCGGTGCGATTGAAAGCCAACTTTGTAACATACTGTTCGCCGATCCATTTCTTGTAGCTCTCTGCCCAGATGACGTTGTCTTCTACAATCAAGATTTTCTTATTGAGCCACATGCACTTCCCCCTTCCTAACTGTTTCGGCAACATAAGGCAACCGAATGTTGAAGATGGTACCTTTGCCTTCCTTACTGGTGACATCGATGTAGCCGGAATGGCGTTCGATAATTTGTTTCACGATGGCCAGTCCCATGCCGCTTCCCCCTTCCCGCTTGTGGGTGGTGAAGAAGGGATCAAAGATTCGGTTTAGAAACTCCTCGCCGATGCCTTCACCCTCATCAAGAATCTCGATGTAAATCCAGGGGTTGCGTTTTACCCCTGAAATGGGGCGCAATTTGCGGGTGGTAATTTTTATTCTCCCTCCATTGGGGCGCATAGCACGAACGGCATTTTCCAACAAATTGGTAAAGACCCGCTGCATCTGGTTTACATCGAGCAGGGTGTCCGGCAGGTCCGTGGCATAGTTTTTTTCTACACTCACGTTTTCCGGCAGGTTGATGAGATCCAGGCTCATGTCGATCAGATGATTGATGTTACAGGGCATGAGGCGAAGTTCGGCCGGCCGGGCATACTGTAGGAGATCCTGTACCAGTTTTTCCATGTGTGCGGCGTGCTGTACCAACCGGTGATTTTCCAGATTCTCCAACTTAACCAGGGCGATAAAGGAGCGAAAATCGTGAGCCAGTTGGGAGGCAAACATGCCCAGATCGGCCAGCTTGGCTGCTTGCATGCTTTGCTGAATTTTCTGCACCGTTTCCATGCTCAATGCCAGATGGTGGGCCAGCATGCGAAAGAAACCAAGCTGGTGAGGTGAGATGCGCACGAACTTGCGTTGCCCTCCCACGGCCAGAATGGCTTTCAGCTCCTCGCCCTGCAGCACAGGGATCAGCACATACAAGTTGAGCCTATCCATGGCATCGAAGAGGGGATTGTCCACCGGAAGAGAGAATTTGTTCAAAAGCTGACCCTGATTTTCGACAGTTTGCAGCAACTGGAGGCCCGAGGGGGAAAGCAACGCCGTTTGGGCCTCGTTGGTCAGTCCTCGGCTGAAGCCCAGCTCATAGGGCGGGCTGGCCGCCCGTGGATATAGCACTGCAAAGTACTGGCAGTAAAATTCCCGCTCGATGACCTCTCCCACATAGTCCCAAAGTGGGGGGAGTTCAATGAATTGATTCACCTGGGTGGTAATCTGAGCTAGTAGTTGCTCGTAGCGTTCGGCGCCCCCATGCTGTAAGCGCTGGAAAGTCCAGTTTGCACCATGCAGAAACACCAGGCCCAGCGAAACCGCTGCCAGCATCAGCACCGCACTGACCAGGGTGCCCGCCGGTGAGGGCTGAAAATACTCGCCAAGGTAGCCCAGGAAAATCCCTGCGCCGCTCAAAAAGTAAAGCCCGCTGATCCGTTCCAACCACACATCGGCTTCCAGAAGATGAAAGCTTAGCCCCACCACCAGCAAAATACCGGTTACTAGCGGGTAACTGAGCAACAGCAGGCGGGGATGAAAGTGAAAGATGGGCATGAGCAAATGATCGGCCATGGAAAGAACTAGCAAGGGCACAACCCAGCGAAGCAACTGGCGGGGGCGGTGCAGCTCTTCTTGTCGGCGGCCAAAATGGAGCCAGCGGTTCAGAGCTGAAATGACCATTGTAATGAGAAAGGCAGCAAACAAAAGGTACAACCCGTAGAAAAATCGGGCGCGGATGGGCGGCCTGGCTTCCGGTAGTGGGCCAAAATAGAGGCCAAAAAGATGGCCACAAGCCACCAGGGTAGCGGCCAGCAGCAGAGGCCGTTTAAAGGCCAGCAAGTCGATGAACGGATGAAACCGCAGTGCATAAGCAACCAGATAGTAAATCAGAAGTAAGGAAAACAATTCGGAGAGGGCGCGAATGCGAGCCGACAGCAGTGCTCCGGTAAACGAGGTGGTGTTGACCAGGTTCAGCGTGGCCACAACCTCCAGCAAAAAAAGGATGAGCAAGTAGAGAAAAATCCACATCTGAATGGTTTTTACCCGCTGGCGAGCCACTAGGAAAGCCAGCAGGGCCAGTGCGCCAAGGCTCAGCACCAGAAAATAGTTGGTCCACTGAGCAACGTTCATGGATTGAATTGGTTTGTTTAGCTGTTGCGTTTGGCCTCTTCCCAGAGGCGATCCATCTCTTCCAGGGTGGCTTCCTGAACACTGCGTTTCTGCTCGGCGAGCTTCTGCTCGATGTATTGGAAGCGCGCCATGAATTTATTGGTTGTTTTGCGCAACGCGTCCTCGGCGTTGATATCGTAGAAGCGGCTCAGATTGACCAGCGAAAAAAGCAGATCACCGAGTTCCTCCTCCATGGCCTCGGGCGCTCCGCTTTTTAACGAAGCTTTTAACTCTTGAATTTCCTCTTCGATCTTCTCCAATACGCCGGAAGCATCCGGCCAGTCGAAACCAACTTTGGCTGCCTTTTCCTGGACGCGCTGGGCTCTGAGCAGCGCGCACATTTGCCTGGGTATGCCATCCAGATAGGATCGACGTTTTTCGGTGCGAAATTTAATTTCTTCCCAGTTTTCTTTGACTTGCTGGGCGGTTTCCGCTTTTACCTTACCAAAAACATGCGGATGGCGTTGGATCAGCTTCTGGTTGATGTGCTGGATGACTTCCGCTAAACTAAATTGTCCGGTTTCTTCGGCAATTTCGGCCTGGAAGACGACTTGTAGCAGCAAGTCTCCCAGCTCCTTTTTCAGTTCCTGCCAGTCCTCATTATCGATGGCCTCCACGGTTTCGAAAGCTTCTTCAAGAATGTACTGACGGAGCGATTGAGGGGTTTGTTCGCGGTCCCAAGGGCATTCCCGGCGCAATCGCTTCATGATGTGGACCAGTTGGGCAAAAGCTTTTTCGGGCATGGTGGAACTCCAGAGTTTTGATGAGCGAGGCCGTGTTGCGGGAAATAATTTAGGGGGCGCGGGACGATTTTCCAACGCAATAATTGTAGAAAATGCAATCAGTCATTGGGGTGGTTGCGCTGGCGCAGCGCTTCGTAGAGGGCAATGCCGGCAGCCACCGAGGCATTGAGCGATTCGGTGCGGCCCACCTGAGGGATGGCAAACAGGGCATCGCAGTGTTTGCGCAGGGAATGGCTGAGTCCCTTGCCTTCGCTGCCCACCGCCAGCACTACCGGCCGGGCGAAATCCATGGCCCAGAGGGGCTCTTTGGCCCGGCCGTCCGCACCATATACCCAGAAACCGGCTTCCTTCAACAGGGTCAGCGCGTGGGCAGGGCTGGTTACCCGGCACAGGGGCAGATGCCAGATGGCGCCGGCTGAGGCCTTGACTACTGCCGTAGTAATCGGGCTGGCCTTGCGGGCGAGAAAGATGAGGCCCCCGGCCCCCAGCACCTCAGCGCTGCGAATCATAGCCCCCAGGTTTTGCGGATCTTCAATGCCGTCGGCAAAGACCAGGCAGGGTGTCTGGCTGGCCTCGAAGGCCGCGGCAATCAGCGCTTCCAGTTCCAGCAACCGCACCGGCGAAACCAGGGCCACCACCCCTTGGTGAGCAACATTGCCGGCGAGCTCGCGCATCCTGCCTGCGTCCACTTCGCTGATGGGTACATGCCGTCGTCGGGCCAGGCGCACAATCTCCCGCTTGCGCTGGCCATGCTGCCCATGCTGCAGATAAATTTTCTGGACTGCTATGCCCGACTGCAGCGCTTCCAGGACCGGATTCTTGCCGTAGATAAGGCTCGGGGATTCGGATGGGGTGGACTCGGCTGCCGGCTGTGTTTTCATTGCCCTTCCTCTGTGTAACGGGTCAGGCTTTTTTCCTTTTGCTTTGCGCTGCATGGGCCTGTGCTTTCCGGATGGGTTTAGCACTTGTTTTTTTCCTGCTTGGCAAATTTAGCGGCTGGGCTGGTATCATCATAGTCTTTTTGCTATGGGTTCAAAGAAGGCCTTCTGTGGGTTCTTCGCCAAACCTGGGGATTATGTGCGGTATTTTTGTGGCGAGTGGCCAGAAAAGACCTTGGTAAAGTTGCAACCAGTCTGTGAGTTTTTCCGAATTTGGGTGGGATCGGCCCAATCTTCAAAAAGGTTGACCGTGAAAGGATAATTGGTTTATTTTTCGGCTGTAAACTGCAGTCCGGGGAAAAACATTGCTAAACCGGTGCGATTTTGTTGGTGCTTTGTTTGTCCTGTCTGAGCTGACTTCGCTTTCCCCCTGCAATTGTTTGATCTCAAATCCATCTTAATATCAGCCGATAAGGTCCAGCAGATTAACTCGGAGGTAAGGAATGGGCGTTCGTTTTTTTTCTCGGTTTATTCTTGCTGTAATGGTTTCGATTGTTCTTACCGGTGGGGCTGGTTTGCAGGCAGCAAAGCAGCATTCCGGCCGGCAGGGGGAAACCTTGATTCCCGAAAAGCTGCGCCTAGAAAACCAGCTGGGCGGCCTGATGCACCACTGGCAGGAACGGTTCGGTACCTATCCGGTACTGCCATTCCCCAGCGAGCGGTTTTATCCTGGCGATCCGGTATCCGCCGCATGGCAGTTTCTACAGGAACATTCCTATCTGCTGGGCACTTCGGAGGATTTGGAGCAGGTGCTTTCTCTGGTCACCGTGCGCCACTCAGCAGGCGCTGAGCATGTGTGGTTTCAACAACGCTACCGGGAGGTGCCTGTGTTCAGCGGCGAGGTTCGGGTACACCTGCAGAAAGGAAGCGGTCGAGTGCTGATGCTTAGTAATCGGTTTTATCCAGATGTGCAGCTCCCTTCCACCCAACCGGCCATTTCAGCCCCGCAGGCGCTTTCCATTTTGAAACGGGAAATTGGCTTCTCCGGCGAGCCGTTCGATGAAACAGAACACGAGCTAGTGATTTTGCCTCTTGAGGATCGATATGCCTTGGCTTGGCGAGTGGAACTGCCCGCCTCCAAACCTTTTGGAGTATGGGAAGGATTTGTGGATGCCCGGAGCGGGCGAATGCTGGCTATCCGGAACAAGGTCTGGGAATCGGCTTCAAAAATTGGCGGCAATAGGGTGCAACGAGTGGACGGTACAGGCAAAATTTTTAATCCCAATCCGGTGGTGACGCTTCAGGATGTTACCCTGCGGGACATGAATGATTCCGATCTGGCCGTGCCCGATTCGGCTTACTGGCTGGTCCCCCTGCAGGACATTACCTTCGATCCGGCCGACAGCCTCTTTCATTTGAGCGGTCCGCGGGTCAACATTGTGGACCGGGAAGCCCCGGCCAACGTACCTGCCACCTCGCCCAATGGTGAGTTTCTGTTCACGCGGCATCCGGATGAGTTCGAAGATGTGATGTGCTACTTTCACATTGATTCGGCCTACAGTTACATTCAGAACACGCTCGGTCACACCCTCACCGGCACCATTCTGGATGCGCTGGATGTGGATTCCAACGGCTTCAACGGGGACGACAACTCTCACTTTGTGGGCAGTGCCAATCCCTACATTGCCTTCGGGCACGGCGGGGTGGACGACGCCGAGGATGCGGAAATCATCCTTCATGAGTACGGTCACGCCGTCCATTTTGCCATCGTGGGTGGCATTGGCAATACCATCGAAAACGGGTCCTTTTCGGAAGGATTCGGGGATATGCTTGGCTACGCGGTTTTTATGGCCAACGGGGCCAGCGGTGGCTTTAACGATCGTTTTGTGGGCGACTGGGATGCTACCAGTTACAATCCCGGGCCACCTCCTTTCCTGCGCCGGGTGGACGGCCAGGGCTTCCCCCAGGGCCAACCGTTCACGCCCTCCCGCTGTAATGAAGTGCACGATTGTGGCGAATTCTTCTCCGCCGCTACCTGGGAGATGACCCAGCGTTTTGGTGCCCAGACCATGCTGCAAGTGGTTATTGGAAGCCTTTATTTTCAAACTCCCAGCGATAATTACAGCGACATCTCGGTGGCCATCGTCATGGCCGACCTCAGCCTGAATGGGGGTGCCCATGTCAACGACATCATTCAATCCCTGGATCAATGGGGCCTGCTGGATCCCAATTCTCTGTTACCAAGCATGATGCATCAACCCCTGCACGATACAGAAGACCCTACTGGACCGTACCCGGTTACAGTGGAGATTGTGCCCAATTTTGCCCCGCTGATTGCCGATTCCATTTTGCTCCATTACAGTACAGACACCACCTTCAGCACAGTGGTCCCCATGCTGCCCACCGGCCAGCCCAATCAGTACCAGGCGGACATTCCTTCCCAGGGCGGCAATGTGCACATCCAGTACTACATTTCAGTCCAGGACAGTTCCGGCCTGCGGGCCACACTGCCGGCTGGCGCCCCGCAGAACTTTTTCGATTTTTTTGTGGGCCCGGACACCATTGCCCCGGTCATTACCCATTCACCACCGCCTTTTGGAGATGTTCAGGCTTTGCCGTTGTCCATTTCCGCCACCATAACGGACAATCTGGGCGTAGACAGCGTTTGGGTAACCTACCATGTAAATGGTCTGCCGGATTCCTCCTTTGCCCTTCAACTGGATTCGGCTTCGGTTTATTCGGGCAATTTCCCTCTGGACTCCGGCCAGGTTCAGGTGGGCGATTCGCTGATTTACACCATTTTTGCTCAGGATGGGGCGCAGGCCCACAACCTGGCTTCGCTCGGACCCGTGGGACTGGCTTTCACCACCAGCCTCCAGCAATTTCGCCAGGTTAACATTTTTATTCCTGACAACAATGCCACCGGCATCAGGGATACGCTGGAAGTGATTAACGAAACCCCGCTGGCCATTGCCGACATGGATTTTCGCTTCAAGGCGACCCATACCTGGTTCGGCGATCTGGTGGTTCGCTTAATCGGACCAAACGGGCAACAAGCGACACTGATCGACCGGCCTGGCGTGCCCGCCACCACCTTTGGCAACCCGGGCAACAATCCCGACCTGATTCTGGACGACGAGGCCGAGCAGAGCATCGAAACAGTCACTGCAGGAACCTCAGATAACATTGTCGGCACCTTTAAGCCCTTTCCCGATTCTTTAAGTCGATTCGATCTGTTAAATCCGGCCGGTCAATGGATTATTCATGTCAGCGATCTGGGTAGCGGGGACCTGGGGCGTTTACGTGAATGGGGCGTCATTTTCCACCTTACCGACGTTCCCACCAGCGTGAACTCCGGCAAAACTCCGGCTCAATTACCGGAGCGTTTTGCTCTCCATCCCAATTTTCCCAATCCATTTAATCCTACAACCACCATCGTTTACGACCTGCCTCGTACCAGCCAGGTGCGTTTGACCATTTACAATGTGCTCGGGCAGAAGGTGGCGCAATTGGTTTCGGGAAAACTGGCAGCGGGGCGCTACCGCACCGTATGGGATGGACGCAACCAGGCCGGGCTGCCGGTGAGCAGCGGCATTTACATTATGCGCCTGGAAGCCACGCCGGTTTCCGGCGGGCGGCCTTTTGTGCAGGATAGAAAAATTGTTTTAATTAAGTAAGGTGCTACGTCTGGAGAAGAGGGCTTTACAGTCCCTTTCGTCCTTTAAGGTAGGTCCCTTTCCGGATCTAAAGAAATGAGGTATGGGCTGTTGAACAAGGCTACCGGCAGCCCAATACCCCGGCTTGCTCAGCGCAGGAGGTAAACCGCCAAAATATCTTTGATTCCAGGACAAGTTTCAGTAAAATTAGCTTTTCTGAGCAAGCTAAAAACCCAAGGAAAAGCCCATGTCGCTGCGTTTCACTGAGGAATATCCTGAAATCAACGGCGCGTTTAGTTTCGAGGTAACCCGGGTACTTTACACGGCGCGGAGCCCCTTCCAGAAAATTGAAATTGTGGAGACCACTCACCTGGGTAAGGTGCTCCTGTTGGACGATCTGGTCATGTTCACCGAAAAGGATGAGTTCGTTTATCACGAAATGATCAGTCACGTGCCGCTGTTTGTCCACCCAGAGCCCAAGCGCATCCTGGTGGTTGGTGGCGGGGATGGAGGAACCGTCCGAGAATGCCTGCGCCATGACACGGTAGAAAGGATTGACCTGGTGGAAATCGACGAGATGGTCAGTCAGGCCTGCATTCAATATGTACCTTCGCTGGCTGGCAAGTTGCTCTCGGACAAGGTGAACTGTCGTTTTCTGGATGCAGTGGAATATGTTCGAAAGACCAGTGAAACCTACGATGTTATTTTGATTGATTCCACCGACCCGGTGAGCGTAGGGGAGGGGTTGTTCACTCGGGAATTTTATCGGAATTGCTTTAATTGTTTGACCGACCATGGGGTGTTGGTGGCCCAGAGCGAATCGCCTGCGTGGGCACCTGAACTGGTGCAGAGCATTTCCAGAAAGCTCCGGGCGGTTTTCCCCAATGTGCACTTTTATCAGGCTCACATTCCTACCTATCCTTCGGGGCATTGGGCTTTTGCCTTTGCCAGCAAAACCCTGCATCCGTTAAAAGATTACCAGGAAGAACGCTACCGCAATGCCGGCTTGAGCTTTAAGTATTACAACAGCGATTTGCATTTCGGTGCGTTTGCCCTACCCACCTTTTTTCGGGAGCTGGTCGATGCCGTTTGAGTGGGTGGTATCGCGAACCCCCTACGAAGGTTGTCAGGCTTCTCTGGAGGAGGCGCGCGTCGTCCTGGTGGGTGCCGGCTACGATGGGACCACCAGTTATCGGCCGGGTAGTCGCTTTGCCCCCCAGGCCATTCGGGCCGAGGTAGTGTACTCTCAGGAAAATTACAGCCCCTACCTTCACCGCGATTTAACCGACCGGGCCATCCACGACCTGGGCGACGTGAACCTGCCTTTCGGTACGCGGGAAGTGGCCCTGGATCGCATTTATCGTACCGCCCGCCAGATCTTCGAGCTGGGCAAAATCCCCTGTTTCATTGGTGGGGAGCATCTGATTACCCTGCCGATAATCCAGGCTGCGGTTGAGTTTTTTCCCGATTTGGTCATCGTGCAACTGGATGCCCACCTGGATTTGATGGATGAACTGTTCGGGGAGCGCTATTCCCACGGTACGGTCATGCGGCGCTGTTACGAGCTGCTCTCCGGACGGGATTGCCTCCATCAGGTAGCGATTCGTAGTGGAAATCGCCTGGAGTACCAATTTGCTGCCGAGCATACCCGCCTGTACGAATTCCACACACGGGATTTTCTCCACCAGATTGAGCACTTGAAGAACCGTCCTGTTTATTTGACCGTGGACTTGGATGTTTTTGATCCCTCAATGATTCCCGGCACTGGCACTCCGGAAGCGGGAGGCATTTTTTTCCCCGAATTTGTTGATTTTCTTCGGGCCATGGATGGCACCAATATTGTGGGGGCGGACCTGGTGGAACTTTCCCCGCAGCTGGATCCTACGACGGTGTCCACCATTACTGCAGCTAAAATTTTGCGCGAACTTCTTTTGATTCTCTAACCGGAGTCTTGGGTCGAACCATCCCAACTGCCCGCAAGTTGGGCGATTACCCCTGTTCCATTACACGATTAATCTTACGTGCCAACTCAAAGTCCTTGCCGGTCAGGCCGCCGGCCGAATGGGTGATCAGCGAAAGCCGAACCCGATTGTACGACACAAGAATGTCCGGGTGGTGGTCCATGGCCTCGGCCAGGTCAGCCACCCGATTCACAAATTCCATGGCCTGTTTGAAGTCGGCAAATGCAAATTGCCGGGTAAGCTGACCTGCTTCCAACCGCCAGCCCGGTGTATTGGCCAGCTCGGTTGCAATCTGGGTTTCGCTCAGCTTCATGGTGTGCCTCCTGTCGTTGAACCTTAGTAAGAAACCATTCGCCTGGGGAAAGGCTCCGGCCGGCCCCTAAAACAGGCTTAGCTGTCCGCCCGGCCGGCGAAATTGGGCGCTGGAGAGTTGCATGCCCGCCTCGGAGTAACCCAGCTTCTTCCGGGTTACTGTAAAAAGATGAGCCACTTGCTGGGCAAAAATGCCCTCCCCTCGCATCCTGCTGCCAAAGCGAGGATCGTTGAGCTTGCCACCCCGGATCTGTTCGATTCGGTGCAACACTTTCCCTTTCTTTTCCGGGTAATGTCGCTCCAGCCAGTCCACAAAAAGGGTTTTCACCTGATGGGGCAGGCGCAGGACAATGTAGCCGGCATACTTGGCCCCTGCCTGGCGAGCCGCCTGGAGGATGGTCGGGAGCTCGTGATCCGTCAGGCCGGGAATAACCGGGGCTACCAGCACGCCGGTGGGAACCCCAGCGCGGCTCAGCGCTTCGATGGCGGCCAAGCGACGTTCGGGCACCGAAGTGCGTGGCTCCATTCGCCCGGCCAACTCGCGGTCCAGCGTGGTAATGGAAACGTAAACGCCGGCCGCCTGAAATTGGGCTAACTCACCGAGCAAATCCACATCCCGGGTCACTAGGAAGTTTTTGGTCACAATAATGGTTGGATTCCGGTAGGCCAGCAACACCTCCAGACATTGCCGGGTGATTTTTAACCGGCGTTCTATGGGCTGGTAAGGATCGGTCACTCCCCCGATGGCGATCGTCTCTCCGTTCCAATCCGGCCGGTGGAGCGCTGCCTTTAAGAGTTGAGCGGCTTCTGTTTTAACGAAAATTTTGCTCTCGAAATCAAGCCCGCTGGAGAGCCCAAAAAATTCGTGGGTAGGGCGGGCATAGCAGTAAATGCACCCATGCTCGCAGCCCCGATAGGGATTCAGGCTCCAGCGGAAACCCACATCGGGACTCTCGTTACAGGCCAGTATGGTTCGGGAATTGTCTCGAAAATACCGGGTGGACACAGCCGTCTGTTCGGATTCGTCCTCCGCCTCTCGAACCAGCTCGATGGGTTCAAAGCGGTTCGGCGGATTGATGAATGTGCCTCGTTTTGGCGTCATGGTTATTCGAAGGTCCCTTTCCGGTACCTCGTTTTTTAAAGCGACGGCGCCCGGGCCCCCTGGCTTCGACAAGGAATAGCCAGGTTCTCTAACGCCGATTGCAGAGCTCAGGTTCTTGCTGGGGTGTTCTGCAACCAACCCCGGGGTTTACCCGCCGGGAAAGCCGGGGGCCTGCCTCCGCTGCAGAATCTGGCGCCAATGACGTCGGCAATGGCCGTAAAGAAAATCCAGCGTCTGAGCCGGCGTCTGATAGCCGACAAAGGGATGCTTGTAAGCCGGAAATCTTCGCTGAGCAGGGGTAAAGGTCTCCAGCACTTGTTGAAGATTAGCCCGGACTCCTTGCCAGTGTTCCAGTATCTGATCAAGATTGTCGAAACGCCCCGGTGCAACCGCTTGAGATGGAATTTGGGCTTTCAATGGGGAAGCCAGCCACAGTTTGAGCAGTCCGGTCAGGAGGCCGCTGTACCAGGGGGCTCTCAAATCCGGGGATGCCTGACGTTTCTTTTCCATGTAACGATGGGTGTAAAATTCGGAGAGAACAATGTGTTCCAGCACTTGCAGAGCAGACCATTTGTCTGGAGCCGGCCGAAAGTGTAACTGCTCTGGCGACCAATTTTGAAGTACGCCTTCCATTTCGTGGCGCAGGTTCTCCAGACGATCCCAGCGGGATTGTAAATCTGGAAGCATGGGTGTTTCCCCGATTGTTTCAGCACCAAGAAATTAACCGCTGCTTTAGGTTTGAACAAGCCCCCATTCAGCGAGGTCGTCTGGGTTAAATGCAGCGGGCAGTCGGCTCGGCTTGAAGAAAAAATGTGAGCCTCTTCTTTATTCATTTAAAGTTGGTTAAAATTGCTCGTCTCCAGACCGGGTTGTGACCCCGTTCTTTTTCAGGAAAGTTCTGGGGGGCATTGCAGCCGCGTCCGGAGCGGGAATTCTCATTGGCGGACACGATTTTGGGTGCAGTTCCCGGGTATGCTGGGGGTTTGAAAACATGGCAAAAGGCGTTGCCATCAACATCGATATTTTGAGCGGGTTGGGTTCGATGAAGTAACAGGTGGTTGGGTAATTTGCAAGAGGGAAGTCGTCGCCTTTTGCCGAATAAATGCTCCCCAGGCTAAATTTTTATTTAAAATTGCCGAATTAATAGTTGAATGCGCCCATCGGGTTCAGGCGCAGAAGCATTTCAAAAGGATAAGCAACGCCGGGATGGCGATTGTTTAAAGGCAACTGAAGACCGGTTCTTTGATTTTAAATCGAATTTTTACCTGGTTGAGCGTATTGCTTCTGGCGGGTCCAGGCGTGGCTTGGGCTTACCCCATGCTTGGTGAACTGGTGCAGGAGGACAGCACAGTGGCGCTGGTGGCCGGGGGTGATGTCATGCTCGGTTCTTGGGCCCAACAGGTTGTGCTGGATAGCGGATTCGCCTACCCCTTTGTTCGCCTTTTACCCCAACTCTCCCAGGCCGATATTGTTTTCGCCAATCTGGAGGCGCCTTTCGGCGACAGTGGCGAGGCACTGGTGGAAAAGTCCTACACCTTTCAGGTGATGCCGGCGCTTGCTGCTGCACTGGTGGCCGGGAAAATCAACTTGGTCAGCCTGGCGAACAACCATATCATGGACTTCGGGATTTCTCATTTGAAAAAAACTGTGCAACTTTTGGATAGCCTGGGCATCCAACACGCTGGTGCAGGCGTTAATCGAATAGAAGCCTGCCGGGAGGCAGCCTTAGAGGTGAAAGGGATCCGTCTAGCACTGGTAGCCTACAGCTTGACTTTTCCCCAGGAATTCTGGGCGACCGATACCAGTGCCGGAACCTGCTTCCCCTGGGCACCGGAGGTGTTCGAGCAGGTCAGAAGCCTGAGAAGGCGCTACGATGTGGTGATGGTGTCCTGCCACTGGGGACAGGAGTTGATGGAACTGCCCAAAAAATACCAAATTGAGCTGGCTCACAGACTTATTGACGCTGGTGCGGATATAATATTGGGACATCATCCTCATGTGGTTCAGGGCATCGAAGTTTACCAGGGGCGGCTTATTGCCTATTCATTGGGTAATTTTGTATTTGGTAGCTACAGCGAAAAGGCCCGCGAAGGACTGTTGTTGAAAGTGGTTTGGAGTAAAAACGGTATGGAATGGGCGCAGGTGATGCCGATTAACGTTTACAACGCGGAGCGAGAGTTTCAACCAGTGCTACTGAATGGTGAACGGCGCACTGCCTTTTTGCAGCATTTAAACCAGATTTCTTTGGAACTTAACAACCAGCATCGAGTAATTACTAGCGATGGTCGGGTACGCTTCAATCCAAAATTTCAGCAATATCCAGAAGAGTCAAAACAAACGGACTATCAACAGGAGGGGTAACACTCAAAATGGCAAGAGGTTCGGTTAGCAGAGCAAGTCAATCGCTGGACAAGTATCTCCAGGAAATTGGAGAGGTACCCCTGCTTACACCGCAGGAGGAGATCGAGCTGGCCCAGCGCATCAAGCAGGGCGATCAGGAAGCGCTGGAAAAACTCACCAAGGCCAATTTGCGGTTTGTGGTGAGCGTGGCCAAACAATACCAGAATCAGGGTCTGTCCCTGGGCGACCTGATTAACGAGGGCAATTTGGGCCTGATCAAGGCTGCCAAGCGTTTCGATGAAACCCGGGGATTCAAGTTTATTTCCTATGCTGTCTGGTGGATTCGCCAGTCCATTCTGCAGGCCCTGGCCGAGCAGTCCCGGGTGGTTCGGTTGCCTTTAAATCGGGTTGGCGCGCTGAACAAAATCGGCAAGGCTTACGCGGCTCTGGAGCAGGAATTTGAGCGGGAGCCCAGCGCCAGCGAGATTGCCGAGCAGCTCAACATGACCGATTACGAGGTGGCCGATACGCTCAAAATCAGCGGTCGTCATCTGTCCATGGATGCGCCGTTCAGCAACAGCGAGGACAATCGCCTGCTGGACGTCATTCAAAATGACCATCAGCCGCCACCCGATTCGGACTTGATGAACGAATCGCTGAAAGTGGAAATTGAGCGGGCTCTGGCCACCCTAACCAAGCGCGAGGCAGAAGTGGTTCGCCTCTATTTCGGGCTGGGTCAAGAGCATCCACTGACCCTGGAGGAGATCGGCGAGCGCTTTAATCTGACCCGGGAACGGGTGCGGCAGATCAAGGAAAAGGCCATTCGCCGGCTTCGTCATGCCTCTCGCAGCCGCGCGCTGAGGGCCTTTCTGGGGTAATGTGAACCCGATTCCCATCTTGTTTGAATAAAAACAAAAAACCCGATCGAAAGATCGGGTTTTTTGTTGGAGAGAGGTGAACGCAATTCGGCGAGGACCAACCTCAACCCCCGGCCCCAACTGTCTGGAGGAGGGTCAATTACCGTCCGTGGCTGAGGTTGAATCCTCTACTTTTTTCAATGATCTTGAAATAAAAATATTCGGCAACAACCAGAGCACTGTGAGGCAAATCACCGTTTTGCGGAGAAATCGCTGGAACTGTTTTTTCCTCTGGTTAATGGACGGTCACAAATTCCAGGGTTAATCGGTCGCCAACGTAACAGTGCAGGACCCTTTCGGGGAATATTTTGGCCAGGTGAATGGCCGCCCGCGCTCCTGTACAGTTCAAGGGCACAATGTACTGTGGCGAAAGCTTTTGTAGTTCCAGGGCAATTCGATGAATTTTTTCCTGAGAAGCATTGAGCAGATGAAACCCGCCCATCACGGCGTAAATGCGTTCTTCGCCGGTCAGGCGAATGGCATGCTTTAAGGTGTTGATAACCCCGCTGTGCCCACAACCCAGAAGCACAATCAATCCCTTGCTGGTTTTGAGAATCAGAGCCATGTCATCGTGCAGGGGATCGGTAATGTAACTTTCCTGAATTCGTTCCTGATAAACCTCGTCTGGCTTTTCGTACGTGGTAACGCGTGGAATTTCACCGCTGGAAAGCACATTCTCCGATAGTGCATGCGGTTTGCCGGTCAGAACAAACTGTGCTCCCAGTTCCTCCAATTCTTCGTGCGTGTAAGGAATCCCAATGTCCAAGCGCTCCCCATTGATGAGTTGAAACTTGGGGATGAAGATGTTGGGATGGGCGACCACGGTGGTGCCGCCATAAGTCTTCAAATAGTGATACAGCCCGCCGGTATGGTCATCGTGCCCATGGCTGAGGAAAATGGCTTTTACCGCGGCAAGGTCGATTCCCATCTGCACGGCGTTGTAAATAAAGGCTCGCTTCTGGCCGGTGTCAAACAAAAAATCCCCTTCCGGGGTGGCCACGTGAATACACAATCCATTTTCAACAAGATATCGTTCTTCGTAGGTCCGATTGGTCACCAGTATGGTTAGGGTAACTTCCTGTAGCACGGCCTTGGCCTCCTTTTGCTTTAGGGTTGGCGCTCCAGCTCAAACTCCTTTAAAAAAATAGCGGTTCCCGTTCTTCTGGGCAATGATTAATTTTTGCACCAGGAAAAAACCGGGCCGGAAGCCGTCGATGCCTCCTGCCGGAACTTTTCCCATCGGGTGTGGGTTTTTTCCTGTTGACCTTAGACTGAACGAGTCCCTGCAATCATGTCCAGCGATCCCATTCGGTATTGTTCTGTCGGCGAGGTTTCACGTATCGGCGCAAGCGCCCATTATCTGCGGCTGGGGCCTTACGGTTTTTTATTGGATGCCGGCTTGGATCCGCAGGCGGAAGCCGAGTTTAGTGTGCCCGATTACGAGCGAATCAAAAACGAGCCGGTCCATGCCATCCTCATCACCCATGCCCATCTGGACCACATCGGCAGTTTACCGGTAGCCATTCGGTATTTCCCTCGGGCCAGGGTGTACATGACGCCGGCCACCGCCGACCTGACCGAGCACATGCTCCGCCACCATCTGTACGTCTCCGAGAAGAAGGCCAGGGAGCGACGCATCAAGTTCGAGCCGCTTTACACGGACACTTACCTGGAGTCCATTCGCTATCTGTATCAGAGCTTCGATTACGGGGTTCCGTTTCCACTGCATGGCAGCGGGGACAAGCAGCTTCGTTTTACCTTTTACGATGCCGGTCACATTCTGGGATCGGCCGGTGTCCTTATTGAATGGCGAGGCCGGCGTTTTTTTTACACCGGCAATACCCGCCGTTCGGCCCAGTTTCTGTTGCGCGGCGGCAAGTACCCCCGGCAGGTGGATGTGCTGATTACCGAAGCCACCTACGGCGCGGACGAGGCGGCGGAAAAAACCAGCATGCGAAAGGAGGTGGCCCGCTTTGCCCGCCTGGTGGCCGAACGGCTGCGCTTTGGAGGGATTGTGCTGATTCCCGTCTTTGCCCTGGGCCGAACCCAGGAGATGCTGACCTTGCTGCAAAGGCTGCGCATGCAGGATCGGCTGCCGGCCGTGCCCATTTACCTGACCGGCTTCGGCCTGCAGATCAATCGCATTTACGACCGGTTGCTGCACAAAATTTACCCCCAGTACAATCACGGCACGCTGCGGAGCATGTTGTTCGGCCGGCTTAAGCCCGGCCAGCGGATCCAGGGCCCGGCGGTGCTGCTGTCCACCTCGGGGATGATGATCCCCGGTTCGCCTTCCTACGGCTTCGCCCGCGAACTGGCCGCAGAGGCCCGGAATGGTATTTTCTTTGTGGGCTATGCCGATCCGGAAACGCCGGGGGGCCTGTTTCAACAGGGGCATCTGGACCGGCTGAAATCGATGCTCGGCCTGGAAAAAATTGCTGCCCGGATCGAACGGTTTTACTTCTCCGCCCATTCCCACCGCCGGGAATTGCTGCAAATGATTGCCGGCATGAAGCCCTCGCAAATCCTGTTAACTCACGGCGAGCCGCAAGCCCTGCACTGGATGGAGCAGGCCATTCGCCGCCAGATGGAAGAGGCCGACGTCTTTATTCCCCGGAAGGGCCGGTGGTATGAACTGCTCAACGGGCCGATCGGGACAACTCGGTGAATGGGATTACCGAACCAGGAGCATTTTTCCGCTGGCCCGGGCCTGATCGGCGGTTAATCGGTAAATGTAGATGCCCGAAGCCACCGGCCGGCCATCCTGACCGGTGCCGTCCCATTGCAGGCGATAGGTTCCCGGCCCCCGCCGGCCTTCCAGCAACCGCCTGACCCGTTCTCCCTGCGCATCAAACACATCCAGGGTAACCCGCGCGCTGCGGCTCAAGCGGAAGGTAATGTTGGTTATTGGATTAAACGGGTTGGGGTAGTTGGGAAACAACAGAAAGCCCTCGGGCGCGGAGGCAGGTTGGGTGGGTGTGGGGAGCGCCGTGGGGAGCGCCGGGAAGAAGAATTCCAGCGCATCGTCGATGTGGGCCCGCCAGTTGCCCCAGCTATGCCCCTCGTGGAATTCCTGGTAGCGAAGCGCGTAATTTTTGCTCTGCAGAATGCCGACCAGATTGCGCACCAGCGGGATGAGCACGGGAATGTCGTAGGTGCCCAGATCCAGATAGATGCGCAGATCCAACTGCGGTTTGTTTTGAAATCCGGAGGAGACGGAGGCAATCACATTGCTGGACTGGGCGGCCACATTGCCGAACACTTCCGGGTGGGTAAGTGCCAGCCAGAGGGAAATGTTCCCGCCGTTGGAGGCACCCATCACCGCCCGGCGATCGGGATCGGTTTCCGTGCGAAAGCGCCCGTCCACCCAGGGCATCAGCTCCTGAACGATGAAGCTGGTAAAGGCTCCCATCAAACTGCCGGCGTATTCCTGATTCCGGTTGACCGGCGGCACAAATACGGCCATGATGGGCTCAATCCGCTGATGGAAAATCAGATAATCCAGAATGTTGTTGGCGGCGGCCAGATTAATGTAATCCAGACCGTCGTGTACCAGCAGCACCGGGTAGCGCCGCGTAGTGGTGGCATAGCCGGGTGGCAGGTAAACGCGCACCAGTCGTGAATTCCCCAGGTGGGTACTGAAAAAGACGGTGTCCTTGAACGTCCCGTGGGGAATGCCGGGCTGAAAATTGACCTCGGGAGGTGGCACGTACTCGGGCATCCGCAACTCGGAATTGGGGCCAAAGCCGCCCAGCACCTGATGGGGATTGCGTGGATCCAGGATCCAGTTGTTGCCGTTGAGGACGAATTTGTAATCCAGCCGGGCATCGTCCTCAAACGTGGTGGTCCGATACCAGAAATTGGTGCCGAACAGATTGGTCATGGGCCAGGCGCTGGCATTCCAGCCATTAAAGTCTCCCGGCACGGAAACGCTGGTGGCGGCTCCCCGGTAGATGAAGTGGACCAGCGAATCTCCCTCGATGAAGGGAAAGGCGGGAACCGTAGCCATAAAACTATCCACAACCGCCCCGCGCTGGTCGGGAGGGAGACTGTTCACCCGGTTAAGAAAGGCCTGAAAGTCCTGCCCCAGCACCGATCCCCAGACTGTTGCCAGCAACAACAATAGCCAGGGCCGTATTTGCGGCAGCGAACCCCGGTTCTTTTCCCTGAACCTTTCTGAAACGCCTTTCATGCGGTTCAACCCTGCTTCTTTTTGGGATGCATGGCCTGAAAAATGGCCTTCAGCTGTTCCCGGGGCATCAGCTGGGTCAGGAAGTTAAACTGCCCGCCCTGCAGATGTTCGGCTCCGTCGATCACCACCACATCCCCGCTGATGTAGGCAGCCATATCGGAAAGCAGGAAGGCAGCCAGATTGGCCAGTTCCTCCGGGTTGCCAAACCGGTGCATGGGATGGCGCTTCAGGTACATCTGCTCCACATCTTTACTGGGCATCAGCCGTTGCCAGGCCCCTTTGGTGGGAAATGGCCCGGGAGCAATGCCGTTCACCCGAATGCCGTATTCGGCCCATTCGTAAGCCAGGGTTTTGGTCATGGCTTCCACGCCGGCCTTGGCACAGGCCGAGGGCAGCACAAAGGCCGATCCGGTCTGGGTGTAGGTGGTCACAATGTTCAGAATGCTGCCAGGTTTTTTGTGCTCAATCAGATACTTGCCCAGTTGCTGGGTGCAATTAAAGGTACCCTGCAGCACAATGTCCACCACGGCCCGGAAGCCACCCGGGGTTAAATCCTCCGAGGCACAATAAAAATTGCCCGCGGCATTGTTGACCAGGCCGTTAATTTCTCCCAGTTCTTCCCTCAGCTTCTGGTACATGGCGGTTACGGCATCGTAGTCCCGCACGTCGCACACCGCATAGGCCACCGGATTGCCGGCAGCGCCGATTTCGGCAACCGCCTTTTTCAGCTTCTCCTCATTGCGGCCGCAGATGGCCACCGCTGCCCCCAGTTCGGCAAACCGCCGGGCCATGGCCAGGCCAAGCCCACTGCCGCCACCGGTCACCAGAATGCCTTTGCCTTTTAACAGATCCTTGTTGAACATCATGTATCCTCTTTTTGGTGTGTGTTGTTTCACCGGGTTAAACCACTTTCGGCCAGGGTGCACCGGCCTCTCCTGCTTTGTGCTTCAAAGCGCGGCCTTTTCTTACCGTATCCCGGAGTTGGGCCTCGCCTGTGCGGCCTCAGGACTGGCCGAGTCAGGCAATTTCCGCCAGCAGCGTGGTGAGGAATTTCCAGAATTTTTCTACTGTGGAAATCTGCACCTTTTCGTCCGGGGAATGCGCGCCGCTGATGGTGGGCCCAAAGGAGATCATGTCCATTCCCGGGAACTTATCCCCGATGATCCCGCATTCCAGACCGGCGTGAATGGCCTTGACCTCCGGCGCTGTACCAAACAGGTCCTGGTACACTTTTTCGGCCCGTTTGAGCAGGGGAGAATCGGGATTAGGCTGCCAAGCAGGGTAGCCGTTGCCCTGCTGAATTTCGGCCATGGCTAGTTCGCCGGTGGCGCACACCTGATCCACAATTTCGTCCAGCTCGCTCTGGACCGAACTGCGCTGGCTGGTGACGATGCGAATGGCAGAGCCCTCTGTGTGCACCACGGCCAGGTTGGTGGAAGTTTCCACCAGGCCGGGTACGGCATGGCTCATGGCGATAACCCCGTGGGGGAGAGCAAAAAGTAGGTTAACCGTTCTTTTTTGCAGTTCAGGGGTCAATACATCAGAAGGGGCTTCGAACCCGGTTTCGGCCACCTCCAAAAACACTCCGGGATCGATCAGCCGGTATTCATTTTTGAAAATCCGGCTGTAAGCTTCGGCGGCGGCTTTCAGCTTGTCCATCTGATCGGATGGCAGATACACCACAGCATCGCATTCCCGGGGGATGGCGTTGTGTTTGCTTCCTCCGTCGATGCTGGCCACGCGCAGATTCAGTTGGGGTGCCTGCTTCCACAGAAAGCGCGCCAACAGTTTGATGGCATTGCCCCGCCCTTCGTGAATGTTTAGGCCGGAGTGGCCGCCCTGCAGTCCGCCCACCCGAATTCGTACCGCCTTCATCCCGGCCGGCGCCGTTTCGGTATCCAGAGCCAGCAACAGCTCGGTATCCCGGCCACCCGCACAACCGATGTAAATGGCCCCATCTTCCTCCGAATCCAGGTTGAGCAGCATGCGTCCCTCCAGAAGATTGGGGTCTAACATGGTGGCACCGGTCAGCCCGGTCTCTTCATCAATGGTAAACAGGCACTCCAGCGGGCCATGCTTCAGGGATGTACTCTCCAGCACCGCCAGTGCCGCCGCCACGCCAATGCCGTTATCTGCACCCAGCGTGGTGCCTTCAGCGGTTAACCAGTCCCCCTCGCGCTTCAGGCGAATCGGATCCCGGGAAAAATCGTGCTCGGTGTCCTTGTTCTTTTCGCAGACCATATCCAGGTGGCTTTGCAGCACCACCGTGGGCCGATTTTCCATACCCGGGGTGGCCGGCTTCTTCACCACCACATTTCCTGCCGAATCTGTTCGGTATTCCAGATTATTCCTCTGCGCCACTTCAATGACGTATGCTCGGGCCTTCTCCTCGTGTTTGGAACAGCGTGGAATCTGGCTGAGCTGGTAAAAGTGCTCCCAGAGCAGTGCAGGCTCCAGGCCGGCAATGGCTTCTTTCATGATCAGGTCTCCTCACAATGGGTGTTGGTTTAGCTCTACGGTGCAAAGAGAAATTAAATCCACTGCCAGGCAACTTTGCAAGCCCTTTTCTGAGAAGATGGCCCGGCAGCCTGAGCCGGTGTATTCCAGCGCAGGAAAAGCAGGGAATACCGCTCAGCCAACTTTTTTCCGCAGGCCAAGGTAAGTAGCAGGAGAGAGTAGCGCCCTGCGGGCCAGGGGATGGGTGCTCATTTCCTCGAGCAGGGTTTGAGGAATGCGGTTGGAGGTCAGCCGGCGAACGATCCAGTTGAGTAGGACCGGATATTTGCCCAGCCGCTGCAGGCGATAGGCCAGCCGAAACTCCGATCGCAACTGCTGCCACAGTTGCTGGTCATACCGGTTCAGGAACTGGCGGTCGGTGCGTCCGGCTTCCAGAGCCTGGCGGGCCACCCGGGCAGCCAGCTTTCCGGACAGCATGGCATTCCCGATGCCCCCGCCGGTGAAAGGGTCCACCAGCGCCGCGGCATCGCCCACCAGCAACAGATGGTCGGCCGACAGGGGGCGCCGGAAATCCGGCGTCGGCAGGTGCCAGCCCTGAATGGGGGAAACCGCCCGGGCCGGGGGCACTCCGGGGGACGTTTCCAGCTCGGCAAAGGCCCGCTGGTGAAGGCGGCGCAATGAACCACCCGGGCCTTTTACCCGCCGGTAAAGGGTACCCACCCCGGCATTGACCCGGCCATCGGGCAGGGGAAACCACCATCGGTAGCCTGGCAACAGGGGCGGCCAGAAGTGCGCTTCCAGCACCGCGGATTGGTGAAGGGGCTGAACGTACTGCCGGGTGGCCACCAGCCGAAAGCGGGAGGGCGGGAGGCCGGCCTTCCGGGCCAGCTGGGAATGGGCCCCGTCTGCGGCCACGACCAGTGGGACAACCAGCACTTCTTCCTTCCCTGAACGATGGCGGACCTGCAGGCCGACCCTCTGGTCGTCCCGGGGTAGCAATCCCCGAGCGGTTACGCCGGTGTAGCAGTTGACCTGCTCTGCTGCCGCCCGAAAAAGTACCTGATCGAATTGCAGGCGCGGGCACATGAACCCGTTGAGGTAGGGCGGTGAGCAGGGTGGCAGTTGGAGGTGGAGGGGGATGCCGGCCGGGGAGACCAATCGCGCTTCCCGAAGCGGCAGGATGCCCAGCGCTTCCAGAGGCTCGGTGAGCCCCAGCTCCTGGAGAATGGGCCAGGCCCGCCCGGGAATTACATCGCCGCATACCTTGTCCCGGGGAAAGGACTTTTTGTCGATCAGCAAAACCCGCAGGCCCTGGCGGTGGGCATACAAGGCCGTGGTTGTGCCGGCCGGGCCTGCCCCCACGACAATCAGATCGTAAGATGATTTCATTTAATATTGCGGGCTACTTGAACAGCAATTTGACGTAGGTTAGCGGATTGGCCAGCTCCCGCTTGGGGATGATGCCAGCCATCATCCCGGCAATCCAGTCCGCCACATCGGGATTGGCCGCCGCCTTGCTCACCACCAGGTTGATCAGCGGTTTAATCTGCCCGATTTTTTGCAGCTGGTAGGAGAGACGCAGTTCAGGGCCAAGACGTTGCCAGAGCCGCTGGTCGTAGGTCGCCAGACGGGCAGCGGACACGTCGCCGTCGGATAGGGCTTCCGCAATAACCCGGGCAGCAATCCGCGCCGAACACATGGCGTTGCCGATTCCTTCGCCAGTAAACGGATCAATCAGGCCGGCGGCATCCCCCACCAGCACAAACCCATCCCCGGAGATGACCCGGCGCTTGCTGCCCACCGGCAAATTCCAGCCGGCGATGTCCCCGATCTGCTCGGCCTGCTCAAACCGTTCGCGAAAATGTGGTGCTTTCACTGCTTCCAGATGAGCGTAGCGCAGGCGAATGCCCTTCTTTTTCAGGCGGCTGTGCACCATGCCCAACCCTACGTTCACCATCCCGTCGTCAGCCGGAAAAATCCAGAAATAGCCGGGCAAAATATCTTCGATGTAATTTAATTCAATGGCTTCCGGATCGACCGAAACGCCGCGGTAGTAGGCCCGGGTGGCCACAATCCAGTGATCCGGATCCATATCATAGATACCCAGCTTTCGCGAAATGATGGAGCTGAAACCATCCGCCCCCACCACAATCCGGGCACGAATTTCCTGGGAGGCTCCGCCGGTTTCCCTGCCTACAATGCCCAGCACCCGGCCGCTTTCCCGAAGCACGTCGGTCACGGTGAAGCCTTCCACGGTGTCTACCTTCTCCTGTGCCGCCTGGAACAGGATATTGTCAAAAATCAACCGACGGCAAATGTAACCGTGCAGATTGCCGTTCTCCGGCGAAGGTTTAAAATAAATCTTCACCGATTTTCCGTTGGGTGCGGAAAATAAGACGCTGTTTACTTTCCTGTGAGGGGCCCGCTCCACGCAGTCCAGAAGGCCCAGTTCTTTCAGGTAAGTAATACTCTTGCCGGAAATGGCATCGCCGCAGATTTTGTCCCTGGGGAACTGCTTTTTATCCACCAGCAATACGTTCAGCCCAGCTTGTGTGGCGTAAAGGGCAGTTGTACTGCCCGCCGGACCGGCGCCTACAATCACCACATCGTAATCGGTTTGCATGGGGAACAGTAGCCTCCTCTTCGCCTTCGGTTTATCCGGCCTCCTGGGTATCCGGGAAATGAGCGGGAAAATTTAAGCCCCACCCCTGGTATTCGCAATATGGTTCCCAAAAGGCCGCCAGAGCACCCTCACCTCATAGGCAATGGCCAACTCCCTGCAAACTTTTCGTTAATCAAACAGAAGAAAAAAGGGAAGAACAGCCCTATTTTTTCAAAATTAACTTCGGGGTTAGAAAAAATAACGCACCCCCTTCCCAAATCCACAAATTTTGAGTATATTGAAAAGAATCGATTTAAGGGCGGTGTAAAACATGTTCTTTGGCTTGCCAAAACCGTGCTCGCGAGTTGCCACTGTGCAGCCTTCGCTTCCGAATTTGGCCGGTTGGTCGATTGGGAACTCGATTGCAATATCGAAAGCGCTGCTTGCCTTGTTTTCCTATGCAATCAAAATACACACCGTAACCCCTATTCCAAAAAGGAGTAGGTCTGTCTTTAACCACTAAACAAAACTGAGGAGGCCGTTATGAGTAGTGTGTTGCTTCTTGGTCGGATTTTGTTTTCCCTGATTTTCATTTTCTCCGGGCTGAACCACATTTTCAATCTCAAAGCCATGACTCAGTACGCCGCCAGCATGGGCGTACCGGCAGCCGCGGTGTTGGTCCCGTTAAGTGGCCTCTGGATTCTGGTTGGCGGTGCTTTTGTCCTTTTGGGCTACAAGGCAAAACTGGGTGGTTGGATGCTTTTTATTTTCCTGATTCTGGCTGCTTTGTTCATGCACCGGTTCTGGGGCGTCGATGACCCCATGATGGCTCAAAATCAGATGATTCATTTCATGAAGAACATGTCCATGGCCGGTGCCGCCCTGATGATTACTTACTTTGGTTCCGGTCCCCACAGTCTGGAAAAGGGCGAAGGCGAGTAATCGCTTCACCGGGAAGAATTGCTTTTTCCTGAGTTTAAAGTGAATGGAGAATCGGCGGAAGCGGGAGCCCATCGGTTGAGTGGCTCCCGCTTTTTTTGCTCCTAAAACTTGCACTGAGAAGCAGGTGGGTGATGGTGGTTCCCCGCACCGGATCGAGCTGCGAAGAGAGGCCAACCTACTCGGCGTACTTTTTGGGTTGCCTGGCCCTGTTTGTGACCAGCTTGTTGACTGCCAACGTGATTGCAATAAAGTTGTTCCAGATCGGTCCTCTGGTGCTGCCGGCGGGCATCATCATTTTCCCCATCAGCTACATTCTGGGTGATGTGTTTACCGAGGTTTATGGCTACCGCCGCGCCCGGCAGGTCATCTGGGTGGGGTTTGCCTGTAATGCGTTGCTGGTGGCGGTGGTGTGGGTAGCCATTCATTTGCCGCCAGCCTCATTCTGGCCTCACCAGAAGGCTTTTCAGACCGTTCTGGGCTTTACCCCGCGTCTGCTGGTCGCCTCTTTTCTGGCTTATTTAGCCGGCGAGTTCAGCAACGCCTATGTGCTGGCCCGGCTCAAGGTGGCTACCTCCGGGAGATGGCTCTGGTTGCGTACCATCGGGTCCACACTGGTGGGCCAGGCTTTGGATTCCACTATTTTCATCGGGGTGGCCTTTGCCGGGTTGTTTCCCCTGCAAACCCTCTTCAGGACAATTGTCGCGCAGTGGCTGGTAAAATCCAGCTACGAAGCCCTGGTTACCCCATTCACCTACCTGGTGGTGAATTTTCTGAAGCGCCGCGAAAATCTGGATGTTTACGATCGCTACACGGATTTTAACCCGTTTCACTGGGATTGAGCTGGTCCACTCCTACCGGCTCTTTCTCCCAGCATAAGCAGGCTGCGCAGGATGACTGCGGCCAGTACGATGGCGCCCCCGACCAGAGCCCAGGGTCCGGGTCGTTCTCCCAATACCAAAAAAACCCAGACCGGATTTAAAATGGGCTCGATGTAAGGAATGAGCACCGCTTCAATGGCCGGTACATGCTGAATGGCGTAGGTAAACAGAATGTAGGGCAAGGCCAATTGAAATACACCCAGAATCAGGATGCCGGCCAGCCCACCGGCATTGGGGAGGGGCCGAAACAGAAATGGAAGGCAGATGAACGCGGCCAGTAGATTGCCCAGAAAAACGATTTCCAAGGGCGACTGGGCTTTCTGCTTACGCAAAATGAGCGCAAACCAGGCGAAGGCCACGCCGCTGGCCAGGGCAAGAAGATTGCCCAGGAAGCCGGACAGGGTCAGCTGATCCTTAAAAAACAGGCCGATGCCCAGCAGGGCCGCCAGCAGAGTCAGCCAGTCCACCGGGCGGGGCTTTTCCCCGAGATACCAGTAGCCGAACACAGCCACGTAAGCCGGCGCGGTGTATTGCAATAGGATGGCGTTAGCCGCCGTGGTCCATTTCGTGGAGACCACAAACAAAACCACCACCAAGGCGTAACAGAAGGCGCCGATCAGGTGTATATGGCTTCGTGGCCGGGGAAATTTACCCAGAACCAGAGCAAAGACCAGCGAGGCAACCAGGCTTCGGGCACCGGCCAGCGCCAGTGGATGCCAGTGAATCAGCTTAATCAGCAAGCCCCCGCTGCTCCACAGCAGCGCTGCTAACAGCAGGGCCCCGGCAGAACGAAAGGCAGGATCGTGTCCTCTCATCGGCGCAGAATTTAGTTTGCTAAAAATAAAAAGAAAACCAGAATCCATAAACCGGCAGGCCGGCGAAAAGCATTCGCCGACTGCGGTGTTCGATTCACTTTCCGGCCCAGGAAGAGCTTTGCTATACCGCGGGAACTATTGCTCATTGCATTAATTGAATGAGTGGGTTTACTTTAAACCTTGATAATAGGAAAGCAAAGTCAATCGAAAGGGATGTAATCATGTATCCGATTTTGTTTAAAATTGGGCCCCTGGAAGTAGGTACCTTCGGGGTAATGCTGGTTCTGGCCTTTTTAACCAGTGGATGGGTGGCTCGCCGGGAATTAGAACGACATGGGTTTGATGGAGAGTGGGCCTGGAACATGTTGTTTGCGGCAGCGCTGGCTGGTATTGTCGGTGCCCGTACTTATTTTATTTTTGAGCACTGGTCGGAGTTTTTGCAGGATCCGCTGGGGCTGTTGCTCTCCCGCGGGGGGTTGACCTGGTACGGCGGGTTTATCGCCGGCATTGCTGCGGTGGTATGGGTTATTCACAAGCTGCCGGCCCCTTCCCTGAAAATTGCCGACCTGGTGGCACCGGTTATCCTGCTCGGCTATGCCATCGGGCGTATCGGGTGCCTGCTGGCCGGCGATGGCGACTACGGACCTCCGGCCGATGTGCCTTGGGCCATGGCCTTTCCCCACGGCATTGTGCCCACCACCGTGCCAGTGCACCCCACGCCCCTCTACGAAACGCTGATGTCCCTGCTGTTGTTCTGGGTGTTGTGGAAACTGCGCACCCGGCCCCACCTGCCCGGCACCATGGTCAGCTACATGATGATTGCTTACGGCATCGAGCGCTTTGTGGCCGAATTCTGGCGCACTACCCCCAAAATTTTGTTCGGCTGGATGAGTATGGCGCAAATTCTCAGCGTGCTTTTTATCCTGGCTGGCCTGACCTGGCTCATGCGGCTCCGGCAGCGCGCTCGGGCGGAGTCGATTGCTTCTTCTGGATAAATGTTCGCCTGTAACTTTTCCTGAACAGGGCAATCCAACAAAATAACATGCACAACCAATAGAGGAGGAAAGACCCATGAGCTACTATGTGGCGAAACGCTTAAATACATCCTTTAACGAAGCCATCGAAAAGGTGACAGCCGCACTGCAGGAAGAAGGGTTTGGCATCCTCACTGAGATCGATGTCAAGGAAACACTAAAAAAGAAATTGGATGTGGATTTTCGGCCCTACAAAATTCTGGGGGCCTGTAATCCTCCCTTTGCTTACAAGGCCTTGCAGGCGGAGGACAAGATTGGTACCATGCTGCCCTGTAACGTTATTGTGCAACAACTGGAAGATGGCACCGTGGAAGTTGCCGCTATCGATCCCATTGCTTCCATGCAGGCGGTTCAAAATCCCCGGCTGGAAGAGATTGCCCAGGAAGTCAGGCGCCGCCTGTCGAAGGTAGTGGAGTCTCTAAATTAAGGTAACCGCAGGTTCCTTGCTGTCTTTGATTTAAAGTTACCCCCCGGCTGCTGGCCGCATGTCCCCGAAAAATGGTTGAGGTTCGGGGGCAGGTTGGCCGGCGGCCATTCTTTTTTCCACCGGCCCAGCTTTGCATTTTGTTTGTGCAATTCCTTGCTGCTCTGTTAAATTGTATTTTTTGCGAAGTCCGGAGGGCGCATTCTGGAAAAGGAAGGCTCTTCGGGAGCCTGGAGCATACCAGGGGGCAAAAAAGCGCTCCACTTGTTTTCCCCTGGTTTGGGAAAGGCATGGCTGATCAATTCCATGTTCAACTGCATCGAAAACTGGACGAGCATAAGAAGGGAGAAAAACGCTGAAGCGGGAGACGATGGCTAAATTCGATCGCGCATCCGGTTTGTTACTGCATCCTACCTCGTTGCCGGGACCAAACGGCATTGGTGAATTGAGCAGTTTTGCTTACCGCTGGATAGATACTTTGGTCACCGCCAGGCAACGGGTGTGGCAGGTGTTGCCCCTGGGACCTACTGGTTATGGCAACTCGCCTTATCAAACCATTTCCTCCTTTGCCGGCAATCCGTTGCTCATCGATCTGGACTGGCTGGTTGCCGAAGGCCTGCTGGAGCCTGCTGATCTGCGAGGACGGGCAGAGTTGCCTCAGGATCGGGTGGATTTTGCCCGTTTGGTGCCCTGGAAATGGGAGATTCTGCATCGGGTCGGCTGCACATTTGAACAGCGAGCTTCCACCGGGTTACTCGATGCCTTTGAGAATTTTTGCCGCCAGCACGAGGAAGCCTGGCTGGAAGATTTTGCTTTTTTCCTAGCCCTAAAGAATCACTTCGGTGGGGTTGCCTGGAATGAATGGCCTGCAGCCATCCGCTTACGCCAGCCCAAAGCGATGAGGCAGTGGCGCAGCCAGTTGAGGGGAGAGATTCAATGCCACAAGGTGATTCAATTTCTCTTCTTCCACCAATGGCAGGCATTGAAGAACTACGCCAATCAGAAAGGGATCCAGATTTTTGGAGATATTCCCATTTATGCCACCTACGACAGCGCCGATGTGTGGGCTCATCAGGAGCTGTTTCAACTCGATGAGGCCGGGCTGCCGCTTGTGGTGGCCGGCGTACCACCGGACTACTTCAGCAGAACCGGTCAGCTGTGGGGCAATCCCATTTACGACTGGGAGAAGATGCGCGAAAACGGTTATCGCTGGTGGATTGCTCGTATCGCTCATGCGCTGCGTCTGGTGGATGTGGTGCGCGTGGATCATTTCCGTGGATTCGAGGCTTACTGGGAGGTGCCCTTCGGCGAAGAGACGGCGATTAATGGGCGCTGGGTCAAAGGACCGGGGGCCTCCTTTTTTGAAGCGGTACTCAATGCGCTGGGCGATATTCCTATTGTTGCCGAGGACCTGGGTGAGATTACCCCGGAGGTGCTGGCCCTGCGCGACCAGTTCGGTTTTCCCGGCATGAAGATTCTCCAGTTTGCTTTTGCTTCCGGGCCGAGCGATCCTTTTTTGCCCCATAATTATACCCGCAATTTTGTGGTTTACACGGGTACGCACGACAACGACACCACCCATGGGTGGTATATGGCTGCACCGCAGCACGAAAAGGAATACTGCCATCGTTACCTGGGCGGGGTTCCGCGCGACATCGCCTGGGCGCTGATGCGTTTGGCCTCGGCCTCGGTGGGGGTCTGGTGCGTCTTTCCGGTTCAGGACGTCTTGAGTTTGGGCAGTGAGGCTCGGATGAACTATCCGGGACGCGCCGAAGGCAACTGGGCCTGGCGTATGCCACCCAACGCCCTGCAACCCCATCATATAGAGTCCCTGGCGGAAATGAGCGCCACCTACGGCCGGTAGGCCACCACCGGCCTCTACACAAATTGCGTCGGCTGTTTACCTGATGAAATTTGCAGTTTTGATTGTCGTGTGGTTTCAGCTAAATTTGACCATTGAACAACAAAGGAAACTGGCTCGCCAGCGTGGCTTTCATCTCGTGCCTGAACCGGTGAAATCCTCAAGACAGGAGGTCAGTTCTGGCCGGACACGATCTGGTGTACAACGAACAGCTGGAGTGAGGGAATTCGATGCCCTGGTACGCCTTATACACACGGCCGCGTCACGAAAAAAAGGTTTATGAAGGGCTCAGCGAAAAGGGCATCACCGCCTTTTTGCCCACCGTTCGCCAATTACGGCAGTGGAAAGACCGCCGTAAATGGGTGGAGATGCCCCTGTTTAACAGCTACGTGTTTGTACAGATCGAACTAAAAGACAAGCTTCGCGCTCTGCAAACCAAAGGTGTGGTCCGGATGGTCTCTTTTGGCGGGGTGCCGGCGGCCATTCCCGACTGGCAGATTGAGCAGTTACGGCGCGTCATTGAACACCCCGAAACCCTCCAGCCGGAACAATACCTGAAGGAGGGGGACTGGGTGGAGATCATTGAAGGGCCTCTGAAGGGAGTTCGCGGCTATTTACGGCAGTTGCGCGGCGAAACCCGGGTGGCCATCTTGATCGATGGGATCTACCAGTCGGCCAGTTTTGTGGTGGACCGCCGTTTTGTCAAAAAAATCCGTCAGCCCGAGGAGGAAAGCCGGTAAGCGCTTCTGGGTGGAAAACCATGGTGTACAAATCTTGGCCGGTTAAAAAGATTGGCTTAAAAAAGTGCGTTCGGGCAAGGCGGCTGGCAAAAATCTTTTTATGTTACCCGCCCTGAAAGCCGATGATGGCCTGGAAGGGGTGGAACGAGGAAAATTCTAGAAGATTGTCGATAAAAAGCGTGAACAGACTCATTAACGGAAGTTACCCGGTCAAAACTCTTGAACACCCTGCCCATTGGCCCGTCCGGCACTGGCTCGCTCCGGCTGCCGGATTACAGGCAATTCAGCAAAACCCCGCCAAACAATTTTTGACAAACAGGTTCACCTTAAACAGGGATGGGAACAGGCGATGAACTATCTGGTTACTGGAGGCGCCGGTTTTATTGGATCCAATCTTGTAGAAGCACTGCTGGCCCGGGGGCATCGGGTGCGCGTGCTGGACAATTTTGCCACCGGCAATCGGGAAAACGTGAAGCCGTTTCTGGACCGCATTGATTTGATTGAGGGCGATCTGCGCAGCTACCACATCGTGCGCGAAGCGGTCGCAGGGATGGATTTTGTCCTCCATCAGGGCGCCTTGCCATCGGTACCCCGCTCCATTCAGGATCCGGTTACCACCAACGAGGTTAACGTCACCGGCACGCTGAACCTGCTCCACGCCGCCCTGGATGCCGGGGTCAAGCGGGTGGTGTTTGCCAGCTCCTCCTCCATTTACGGGAACAGCCCGGTGCTGCCCAAACGCGAGGACATGATGCCCAATCCCCTTTCTCCGTATGCGGTGTCCAAACTGGCCGGCGAAAAGTATTGCCAGGTTTTTTCCCGAATCTACGGCCTGCACACCGTCTGCCTGCGCTACTTTAACGTGTTTGGTCCCCGGCAGAACCCCGATTCCCAGTACTCGGCGGTTATCCCCAAATTTATTAAGGCCATTCTGAACGACCAGCAGCCAACCATTTACGGCGATGGGGAACAGAGCCGGGATTTTACCTTCGTAGAAAACGTGGTTGCCGCCAACATTTTAGCCACCGAAGTGGATTGCCCACCGGGTGTGGTCATGAATTGTGCCGTCCACCAGCGCATTACCCTCAACGAGCTGGTGGCGCACATCAATCGAATCCTGAACAAAACGATTCAGCCTCTCTACACCGACCCCCGCCCGGGGGATGTGAAACATTCCTTTGCCGATATTGCTTTAATCAAAAAAACGCTGGGTTACCAGCCGGCCGTTTATTTTGAGGAAGGACTGCGACGCACCATCGAATGGTTCAAAAATCAATACAATCAGGAAACGGTTTACAGTTAAATGCCTGCGATAAAAGGAGAGTGCGCAATGAGTAAGACGATGACGGAACCGAAAGCCAAACACATCTACTGGCATGAGGGAGAAATCAAGCGAGCGGATCGAGAGCGCTTGCACAATCACAAGGCGGTATGCCTCTGGTTTACCGGTCTTTCCGGGAGTGGGAAATCGACCATTGCCCGGAAGGTGGAAGAGTTGCTTTACGAGCGAGGTGTTCACTGCTATGTGTTGGATGGGGACAATGTGCGCCACGGATTAAACCGGGACCTGGGCTTTTCTCCGGAAGACCGAACGGAGAACATTCGCCGCATCGGCGAGGTGGCCAAGCTGTTTGTGGATGCCGGCCTCATTGTCATGACGGCTTTCATTTCGCCCTACCGGGCAGACCGTGATCAGGTGCGGCAGCTCATGAACCCTGGTGATTTTTGCGAGATTTACGTGGCCTGCGACCTGGAAGTGTGCGAACAGCGGGATCCCAAGGGACTTTACAAAAAGGCCCGGGCCGGCGAAATCAAGGAATTTACCGGTATCTCCGCGCCCTACGAGGAGCCTGTCAATCCCGAACTGGTGATCGATACCTCTAGGGTAACCGATGTGGAAACCAATGCCCGGAAGGTCATCGCCTTTCTGGAAGAAAAAGGATACCTGAGTGATGATCGAGAGCCGCTTGAAGCGGGTGGTAATCATCGAGTGCAACGAAAGGGAGAGCAACCGTGATTGATTTACAGATGCACAGTAATTTTTCCGACGGCAGCGATTCGCCGACCGAGTTGGTTCGCCAGGCCAGGGCGCTGGGCTTGCGCGCCATTGCCCTCACCGACCACGACACCATCGACGGGTTGCCGGAGTTCCTGAGTGCCGGCCGCGAGCTGGGGGTAACCACCGTGCCCGGCGTGGAGATCAGCATCGATACCAAATTGCCCAACAACGGGCACATGCACCTGCTTGGGCTGTTCATCGACCCGGAGGCCGGGGATCTGAAGCGGACCCTGGATTACCTCCGCGAGCAGCGCAACCTGAGGGCCGAAAAAATTATTCGCAAGCTCAACGAACTGAACGTGCCCATTACCATGGAAGAGCTGCTGGCCGAAGCCGGCGAGGGTTCCATCGGCCGCCCCCACGTGGCCAAGATTCTGCTACGCAAAGGGGTGGTCTCCTCCATCCAGGAAGCGTTCGATGTCTATCTGGCCAAGGGCAAGCCGGCCTACATGGATAAAGTCAAGCTGGGCGAAGCCGACGCCATTCGCATGGTGAAAGATGCCGGTGGGCTGGCCATTCTGGCCCACCCTCATCTGATGAATTACGACACCTGGGAAGAAACCCGGGATAAAATTCTAGCCCTGCGGGAACTGGGTCTGGATGGCTTCGAAGCCTACTATTCCACCATGCCGGCCGAGTTTTCCCAGAAATTGCTGGCCTTGGCCCGGGAGTTTGATTTCGCCGTGTCCGGCGGCAGCGATTACCACGGTGCCAACAAGGACAACATCCGGATGGGGGTTGGCCTGGGCGATTTGCACGTGCCGGATGCAGTGTACGATCAACTCAAGGCGCGGTGGGAAGCGCAGCGCTCGGCCGTGGCCGCTGCAAAGTAACATGCGGGCGGCGCCCCTGCGCCGGTAACCCCGCCGAAAAATGGCTGATATTCGCCTTTACAGATGAGTTGAATAAGGCTGACTGTGTTGAAAAAACAATCAAACGCAAATGGAGGTTTAAGGTGATTCTTCCTCATGGTGGAGAACTGATTGATCGCTACGTGCACGGTAGCGAGCGAGAGGCCTTATTGGCCGAAGCCGATTCGCTGCCCGGCATCACGCTGGATGACAAGAACATTTCCGATCTGGAAATGATTGCTTGTGGGGCCATGAGTCCTCTGACCGGCTTCATGACCGGCAAGGACTACCGCTCTGTGGTTGAAGACATGCGGTTAGCAAATGGGTTGGTGTGGAGCATTCCCATTACCCTGGCTGTGGATCGGGAAACGGCCGAGCGTGCGGAAAAGGCCGGGCGGGTGGCTCTGCGCGACGCGCAAGGCACCCTGCTGGCCGTGATGAACATCGAAGATGCTTACACCTACGACAAGCAGGAAGAAGCACTCCACGTATATCGCACCACCGATGAGGCACATCCCGGGGTGCAGTATGTGTACCAGCAAGGCGAGGTGTTGCTGGGTGGCCCGGTGTTCATGATCAATCGACCGCGCCACAGCGATTTTATGGACTATCGGCTGGAGCCGGAACAGACCCGCGCGGCTTTCCGGGAACGGGGCTGGAACACGGTGGTGGCTTTCCAGACCCGGAACCCCATTCATCGGGCGCACGAATATCTACAAAAATGCGCTCTGGAAATTGTGGACGGTCTGCTGATTCATCCGCTCATGGGGCGGACCAAATCGGACGACATTCCCGCCGAAGTGCGGATGAAATGCTATCAGGTGCTTCTGGAAAACTACTATCCCCGGGACCGGGTGATGCTTTCCGTTTTTCCGGCGGCCATGCGTTACGCCGGCCCTCGCGAAGCCATTTTCCATGCCCTGGTGCGCAAAAACTATGGCTG
>RFHE01000302.1 GCA_003696445.1 Calditrichota bacterium
ATGAAAAAACAGGAATACAGGTGTATGAATGCAGTACAAATGGGTAGTCGATTGCGACTATGATGAGCAGACCGTCCTTGAATTAGCCGAAGAACTGGGTGTTCCCACCCTGTTTGCCCGCATCTTACTGAAGCGGGGGATCGATTCCTTCGAGCGGGCAAAACCCTTCTTTCGTCCCGATTTGGAGAGCCTGCACGATCCATTCCTGATGAAGGACATGGACCTAGCCGTTCGCCGCCTTCACCGGGCACTGGAATCCGGAGAAAAGATTCTGGTGTATGGGGATTACGATGTGGACGGTGTCAGCGGGGCCTCACTGCTCTATCTGGTGCTATCCCAGATGGTGGGACCCAAGGTGAGTTACTACATTCCAGACCGGATTACCGAGGGCTACGGCCTGTCCCGCGAGGCCATTGCCGAACATGCCGAGCAGGGCGTTACTTTGATTGTGTCGGTGGATTGCGGTGTGACGGCGGTGGATGAGGTGGCCTACGCCAATCAGCTGGGGGTGGACGTAATTGTATGCGACCATCATGAGCCGGGCGAAACGTTGCCGCCGGCGGTGGCCGTGCTGGATCCCAAACGCCCGGATTGCCCTTACCCGTTTAAAGAACTGGCCGGGGTTGGTGTGGGCTTTAAGTTCATGCAGGGGTTGTACAAACATCTAGGCTTGCCGGAATCCGATTTGGATCCCTTTCTGGATCTGGTGGCCATCGGCAGCGCCGCGGACATTGTACCGCTGGTGGATGAAAACCGGATTCTGGTGCGCCACGGCCTGGATCGAATCAATTACAATCCCCGTTGTGGCATTCGAGCCCTGCTCGAATCTTCCGGCATGGACCGGCGGGAGCTGACGGTAGGCTCGATCGTGTTTATTGTGGCCCCGCGCATCAATGCGGTGGGGCGGATGGGCGATGCTCGCCGGGCGGTGCAATTGCTCACCGCCACCAGCATGCAGGAAGCCCGGGCCCTGGCTCGCGAACTGGAAAAGGAAAACCGCGTCCGCCGTAACGTGGACGAAAACACCTTCAAAGAAGCCCTGGAAATTGTGGAAACCCGCCTGGATCCCATCAATGATAAGGCGATTGTCCTCTACAAGGAAGGCTGGCATCCCGGCGTGATCGGTATTGTAGCCTCGCGCATTGTGGAGCGCTTTTACCGGCCGACCATCATGATCTCGGTGGTGGATGGGGTGGGCAAGGGCTCTGCCCGCAGCATTGCCGATTTCAATGTGTACGAGGCCATCCGGGAATGCGGCGACCTGCTCACCGCCTATGGGGGCCATAAGTACGCCGCCGGCCTGACCATCGAGCAGGAGAACATCCCGGCTTTTGTGGAACGCTTCAAGGCGGTGGCCGAAGAGAGAATCACCCCGGAGATGTTAATCCCCAAAATGACCATCGAGTGCGAGGCCTGTTTCAACGAATTCGACGAGCGCTTCATCCGCCTGCTGAAGTTGATGGGGCCTTTCGGTCCGGCCAACATGCGCCCGGTGTTCATGACCCGGGGAGCCAGGGTGGTGGGCCAGCCTACCGTGGTAGGCAGCAATCACCTGCGGCTGCGCCTGGAGCAAAATGGTGTGGAGCTGGATGCTATCGGCTTTAATCTGGGCGATGCCATCGACCTGGTTTACGAAAAACAGTTTGTCATCGACTGTGCCTACGTGCTGGAGGAAAACTTCTGGAACGGCAAAAAATCCCTCCAGCTTCGGCTGAAGGATATTCGTTAGTGGGGGTGGGACTTTTTACAAAATGGGGAACCTTCTCCAGGCCGGTTGTTGAATTTGAATTCCGGGACTGTTAAACTGCGGTTGGGAGTGGAAGCGGAAAGCGGAAGACAAAACCGAATGCGACGCAACGGATGAAAGAATTTTATGAGGATCTGAAAGCCAAGCGGATTGAAAAAGGCCTGTCCCTGGAAACCATTCACGAGCGCACCCGCTTGCCTCTGGCCTACCTGAAGGCCATCGAAGAGGGCGAGCTGGAGCGATTGCCGACCGGATATGAGCGGGTTTACCTGCGTCGCTATGTGAAAGAGATCGGCCTGCCGGTGGACGAGGTGATGCGGGATTTTGAGCTGTTTGCCGGCCAGGAGCAGCGGCCCGTCCAGCCGGTTCCCTCACCCCCAGGCGGGGAGGAGCCGGAAGCCCCTCCCAAGGAAATTGTCGATGATGCGGTGCTGGAAGCACCTCGCCCTGCCGGGCAAAATCTCTGGACCCGTATTCGAGAGCAATTTCAACACTATCAACTGTATGCCTACTTCTGGCTGGCGCTGGCCTGTCTGGTGCTGCTGGCGGTGGGCTATGTAACCTATCAACAATATCAGTCCGAGAAAACCCATCAGGTGGCTATTAAGGAGATTACCTTGTCGGACATGATTCAAACCCTGCAGGCCAGGGACAGTCTGATTACCCAGGCCATGAAGGCCAGCACGGTGTTGAAAACAACCAGCCAGCCGGGCATGGTGGTTAAATTGAAAGCGTTGGAGCGGACCTGGGTCCGGGAAATCCGCGATCAAAAGGATACCACCGATTACATCCTTCCCCCCGGCATCGAGCGGACCATCGAAGCCCGGGGCCGGGTGAACCTGATGCTGGGACGCGCCGATGGGGTCGAGGTCTGGTTAAACGGGAAAAACCTGGGCGTGATGGGCGAGGCCAATCAGGTGGTGGTCAATCTGTCCCTTACCCCGGAAGGCATTGCCTCCAAAGTCATTCGCACGGCTCGCAGTAAAACCGCCGCCCGGGCGGACAGCACGGCCGCGACTCCGGCTCCGGCAGCGCCGACTTCTCTGGAGGCGGGTTTGCCATGAGGCGGGGTGTAAAACTGTTGTTAGTGGTGGCCGGACTGTTTTTACTGGCTTGCAGTGGCTCGCGAAAAGCGCTGGTTCAGGAAAACCCACCGGTGATGGTAAACGGCGAGCCGATGATTCTGGGGCCGACCAGCTATGACAATATTGTGCAACATTTTCCCCGCTGGCAGGTAGCCGACCGGCGGGCGGTGCCCGACAGCGCCGATGTGGCCCGCCTGAAAGCCATTCGCACCGATTACGAAATTTATTGCTTTCTGGGCACCTGGTGCTCGGATTCTCGGGCAGGGGTTCCGCCCTTTGTTCATGCCCTCAAGCAGGCGGCCAACCCTCACCTCCGGTTCCATTTAATCGGCGTGGATCGAAAAAAACACGATCCACAGCAATTGGCTGCCCGCTACCAGGTGAAGCGAGTGCCTACCTTTGTCATCTTGAAAAACGGACAGGAGGTCGGCCGCATGGTGGAATTTCCCAGAACCACCTTTGTTCGCGATTTTCTGATAATGGTGCAGAAAAACCGGTGAGCCCGATCGATGAGCCGATGGGTATGCACAGTGTGCTGTTGGATGCTGGTTTTGTGCCTGTGGACTGTGGGCTTGCAGGGAGCAGACGTGGAGACTGAAGGCAAAACGATAGAGGTCACTTCGGCCGGGATTGCCTGTTCCGAAGCGCTGGCGGCTCGGGTCGGGCTGGCGGTGCTGAAGGAAGGCGGCAATGCCGTGGATGCGGCGGTGAGCGTGGCGTTTGCGCTGGCGGTCACCTATCCGGTGGCCGGGAACATCGGTGGCGGCGGGTTTTTACTCTACCGATCCGCTGAAGGGGAGACTCGTGCCTTGGATTTCCGGGAGACCGCTCCAGCGGGCGCTCGCCTGGATATGTACTGGGACGAGCAGGGCCGCCCTGTTCCGGAGAAAAGCCGGATCGGGGCCCTGGCTGTGGGGGTGCCCGGGACGGTCCGCGGCCTGTATCTGGCCCACAGCCAGTACGGAAAGCTGCCCTGGTCCCGGTTGCTGGCACCGGCCATTCGCCTGGCCCGAAAAGGCTTTGCCGTCTATCCGTTTCTGGCCGAACGGCTGGCCCGCTACGAAGAGCAATTCAAACAATTTCCCGAAAGCTACCGGATCTTTTTTCCCCGGGGTCGGGCGCCGAAACCCGGTGAACTGCTCCAGCAACCGGACCTGGCTAACACGCTGGAGGCCATTGCCCGGGAGGGAGACGCAGGGTTTTACACCGGTCCGGTTGCTCAGGCCATTGTCCGGGCGGTGAAATCGCACGGCGGGGTGATGGCTCAACCCGATCTGGAAAACTACCGGGCTGTGTTCAGGAAGCCGGTCCAGATTCGCTACGGGGACTTTCTCCTCTACAGCATGCCGCCGCCGTCTTCCGGGGGATTGGTACTACAGGGAATCTTGAACACACTTCAGGCAACCGGCTTTTCTGCGGACCGCTTTCCGCACAACGGGGCGGACTACATTGCCCTGCTCAGCGAAATTGAAAAACGCTGGTATGCCTATCGCAATGCTTATCTGGGCGATCCGGATTTTGTGCACATTCCCTGGAGCCTTTTTGCCTCGCCGGAAAAGGCGAAGGAGATTGCCCGGAGCGTTTCGCTGGCGCATCCTTTTCCGGCCCGCCAGTTGCCCGCTTACCGCCTGATTACCAGTAGCGAAAAGCCGGAAACCACCCACCTCTCGGTGGTGGACCAGCAGGGCAATGCCGTCAGCATGACCTACACGTTGAACGGGGCTTTCGGCAGCTTTTTGGTGGCCGAAGGGACCGGCGTATTGCTGAACAATGAGATGGACGATTTTGCCGCCCGGCCGGGATATCCCAATCTGTACAAACTGGTTCAGGGTTGGGCCAACGCCATCGCACCGGGCAAGCGCATGCTCAGTTCCATGACCCCGACCCTGGTAGTGCACGATGGCGACCTGGAAGGGGTGCTGGGGACTCCAGGCGGTTCGACCATCATTACCTCGGTGTTGCAGGTGTTTCTCAACCGGGTGGCATATCAGATGCCGTTGGATCAGGCGCTGGCCGCCGGACGCTTCCACCAGCAGTGGCTGCCCGATTCGGTATTCGTAGAAAAGGATCGCTTTTCTCCGACGGTGATTCAGGAACTCAACGAGCGCGGCTTTCACATTGTGAGCCGGGAACGCATCGGGGATGTGCAAGCAATCTGGCGCAGCCAGCAGGGCTGGGTGGTAGGTGCCGATCCCCGTGGAAACGGCCTCCCGGTTGGTTTTTAAATGCCATTAACCGTTTCAACCAAACTCAAGCGACACTGAATGAGTCAACCAAAAAAAGGAACCCGCCAGATGGCTGAACAGCTTTACCGGAAAATAAGCCGTATCGTCGAAACCTACATCATTATCAGCTTTGTACTCATTACCATCGTTCCCCTGCTGAACTACAGCTGGGTCCCTGCTTTTGTAAAGGTGGTTTATTTCACCAGTTTTCCATTGCTCATTCTCTTGCTCATTGCCAGTCTGGCCAAGGATCTGATTCTGCGCCTTTTGGAGCGGTGGCTGGAAACCAGAAACTAATTAGCGGACAGGAAGGGGATATGCAGCCTCTGGATGCCTCCCGCATTCAACAGCTCATTCAATCCGGCTATGGCAAGCAAATTGTGGTGCTCGGGGATTTGATGGTGGACCGTTACCTGTGGGGGAAGGTCTCGCGGATTTCCCCGGAGGCGCCGGTGCCAGTCATCGATATTGATGATGAAGAAATCCGCTTTGGTGGGGCGGCCAATGTGGCCTACAATCTCATCTCGCTGGGTGCCCGGCCTCTGGTGGTGGGGGTGGTGGGTCTGGATCAGTGGGGCAAAATTTTCCACTCCATGTTACTGGACAAAAATCTGCGCGGGGACGGGCTGGTGATGGACGAATCGCGCCCCACCACGCTGAAGACGCGCATCATCGGCAACAGCCAGCACATCGCCCGGGTGGATCGCGAATCCACAGCGCCCATCGGGCCGGCGATTCAGGAGAAAATTTTTCAGTTCGTTGCCTCGGTGATTGACGAGGTAGAGGGGATTATTTTCGAAGACTACAACAAAGGCGTGCTGGTGCCGGAATTGTTTCATCGGATCATCGAGCTGGCCCGGCAGCGGGACAAGTTTGTGGCCGTGGACCCCAAGTTCGATCATTTTCTGGAGTACCGTGGGGTCACGTTATTCAAGCCCAATCGGAAGGAAACCGAGGAGGCACTGGCCATGCGCCTGAACGGGCGAGAGGCCCTGGAGAAAGCCGGCCGCCTGTTGCTGGAGCGCCTGCAGGCCAAAGGGGTACTGATTACCCTGGGCGCCGAGGGCATGGCCCTGTTTCAGCCGGATCGGGAACCGCTCCTCATGCCCACCCAGGCCAGAAAAGTGGCCGACGTCTCCGGTGCGGGAGATACGGTGATTGCCACCCTGGCCTATGCCCTGGCCGGCGGGGCGGGTTTTGAAGAGGCCATGACCCTGGCCAATTTTGCCGCCGGCCTGGTGTGCGAAGAGGTAGGGGTGGTCCCGGTGGACCGGCAACGGCTGATCGACGAACTCATGCTCTGGGCTGGAGGCGTGCCCTCGCCCGCAGCGCAACAGGGGGATGGTAGCTGAACGTCCGGATCGCGCCGGCCATTGCCTGGGCCTGGCGCCGCGGAAAGTCCGGATTATTCAAAATCGGTGTTTTGGGGTGCAGCGTTTCGAGGAAAAAATTTTGGGCCGCTCCCGGGCCATCGCCTGGCGAGAAGGGCTGAAAAAGAACAAACAGCGGGTGGTGTTTACCAACGGCTGTTTCGACCTGCTCCATCGCGGGCACGTGGCTTACCTGCAGGAGGCCCGC
>RFHE01000303.1 GCA_003696445.1 Calditrichota bacterium
GTCTTAAAGACTTTCTTTAGCAATGAGGGGCCATGTTTTTTGGGGCGATGAACCGCTCTGGATTGCACTTTGGGTTCGCTCCGGTGACTGGCAGTGCGCTTGCCCCGGGCGACCGTGCCGGGACGGTGTACCGGCACGGAAAGGGTGGAGGAAACGACGCGTTTTAATCTGTTGTCGGATTTCTTTTTCTCCACCGGACGGGGATGGACGCTGGGCCGAGGCGGCGTGTTCTCGGCCACGCGCACCCTGGTGCTCACCCGCGGCCTGGGGACAGGTCTGGGGGTATCCACCGCTTTCCGGCTGCGACCCGCCGTTCGGATAGGTTTGGGCGGATGGTGTACCGCAGGCGCCGGGTCTGTGCTGATACGACGCCTGGCCGGCGGGCGAGTGCTGGCCGGAATGATGGTGCCCTGCCTGGGCGGTTCGCCGGGCTGCCGCACCACCGTTCGATGGCCGGGTACAGTTGTTTCCCTGCCGCCTTGCCGGCGTCGAATGCCCGAATCGTCACGGACACGATCCCCACCTCGCCGGTTCCATGTACGCCGGCCAAATTCGTGTCCCGTACGGCCATGTCCCCCGTGGTGAGGACGGTAGGCCGGGTAGTACACGTCGTCGTACCAGGCAAAATAGAATCCAAAGCGAGGATACACAGGATAAACCACGCCCAGCGGCGGGTAAAAACAGCCCGGGTAATAGGGCGAAGGATAGGCGACCCAGATGGGCGCGTACCAGTCGTACCAGGGGTCCACCACCACAACAGGCAGCGGCGTATAAACCACCACATTGATGTCGTAAAAAGGATCGTAGAAGGGATCGTAAACCCAGGCAAAGGCAGGGGGATAGCTCCGCTTCATGAAGTAGTAGTTGTTAATGACAATATCGCCGCCGCCGTCCTCCTGATACACCACGGTTCGCGACGGTTCCTGGTAACCATAGTCCGGCTGAGTCGTTTCTTCGCGCCAGCCTTCGGCAGCGGTTACGGTATCCTCGATATATGCCTCGTCTTCCACATAAGCCGGCTGGTCCGGGGAGCGGTAGCTTTCGCCGGCAGTCACACCGCGGGTCGATTTAAAGGTGGTGTAACAACCGCTACTCAGCACCGCGACCAGCAAAACGGCACCGGCCAGCAGGTTGTGTATCCAGGATGGCTTGGTAGGCAGTTTCATTGCTCTCTCCTTTTTTACCTTTTGCAGGCATCTGAAAAAGGGACAAAAATAATGCCAGAGTCTGAGCTGTTTCGACGGTTGCTGTGTAATGCTTTGTTTTGAAAAGGGTTATGCGGAAACTTGATAGGTAAACACAACCCGTTTTCGCGAAGCACTGTAAACTTTGTTAGCGCAATTATTGTAAACGAGGTTTACCGTTATGGGGTTTCAGGCCATAACGACGCAATTTTTTGTGCAGGCCCATGCGGCTCAGCCCCAGTGCCTGAGCGGCCCGGGTGATGTTCCCCTGAAAGCGGCGCAGGGCTTCCTGGATGTAGAAGCGCTCCATGGTCTCGGTAATCTGGCGCAGGTCGGGGAGGTCGTCGGTGAGGGGGGGACTACCCGGCCAGTTGGGCGGTGTGGCTGCTTCCAGTTCGATGAGGTCCGGGGTAATGGTTTCGCTTTCGGCCAGGGCGATGGCCCGTTCAATAATGTTTTCCAGCTGCCGGACGTTTCCCGGATAGTCGCCTTCCATCAGTTTGGCCAGCGCTTCCGGGGCAAACCGGTGCACGGATTTACCCATCCGCCGGGCATGCTTTTTCAGGAAATGGTTGGCCAGCAGGGGGATGTCTTCTCGGCGCTCCCGGAGCGGGGGAATACGAATGGGAAACACATTGAGCCGGTAATAGAGATCCTCCCGGAACTTTCCGGCCTGGATCAAGGATTGCAGGTCGCGGTTGGTGGCCGAGATGATGCGCACATCCACCTTGCGCGGTTTTTCGGCTCCCAGTGGAAAAATTTCCCCTTCCTGGAGGACCCGCAACAGGCGTTGTTGCATGGCCGGGGACATCTCGCTGACCTCATCCAGAAAGACGGTGCCCCCGTCGGCCAGCTCAAAGATGCCTTTCTGATCGCTGTGTGCGCCGGTAAAGGCGCCTTTCACATGACCGAACAGGGCGCTCTCCAGCAAAGTATCCGGCAAGGCGGCGCAGTTCTGGGCTAAAAACAGGCGCTCCTTGCGCGGCCCGTTGTAATGGATGGCCCTGGCCACCAGCTCTTTGCCGGTTCCGGTTTCTCCGATCAGCAGCACGGTCGTATTGGTGGGAATGACTTTTTTCATCAGGTGAAAAACGGCTTTCATGGCCGGGCTTTCGCCCACAATGGCATCGAAGCGGTAATGGCGTTCCACTTCCTGGTGGAGAATGCGATTTTCCGATTGAAGCAATTGATTGGCTTCGGCCAGTTCCTTCATCAGGCGGAGATTTTCTTTTTTTAGCCGGTACTGTTCGGCCGCCCTGGCCACGATGGCCCGAAGCTCCTCCGGTTCCCAGGGTTTGTGCAGATAGTAAAAGATTTTCCCCTCGTTGACCGCCTGGATAATGGCGTCGATGTCTGCATAGCCGGTGATTAAAATGCGCATGGCTTCCGGCTGTATCTCCTGGGCCCGGCGCAATAAGGCCACGCCGGTCATCTCCGGCATCCGCTGGTCGGCTAAGACCACGGCCACCTCCTGAGTCTTCAGGACTTCCAGTGCCGAATGCGCATTGAGCGAAAGCACCACCTCGTACTGGCGGCGAAGGGTCCGAAAAATGGCATTCAAGCTGGGCTGCTCATCATCCACAGCCAGAACTTTCAGGCGTGTCCCCCGGGAACGACCCGAGTTTTGGGAAGGTTCCTGCGGCGTATCGGTTCGATGGCTCATGTTCCCCAGTGATTCGTTTTTGCGTTCAATTGACTGCTTGCATTACGGGGAGGGAGAGAAAAGGATTCAACTGTCGGTCTTCCCCTCCCTTCCCGGGTTGTTTTTGACCTGGTTGCCCTCCAGTTTTGCCGCCTCCTCGGAGGCTTCTGCTCCGAACCAGGGCTGGCCTCCCGCCTCCGGGCTCGTGCCCACCAGTGGCAGCCGAATCACAAAGCTGGTTCCCCGCCCTTCTTCGCTCTGGACCTGGATGCTCCCGCCATGCTGTTGAATGATCCGGTAACTGATGCTCAGCCCAAGCCCGGTGCCTTTACCAACCGGTTTGGTGGTAAAAAAAGGATCGAAAATGCGTTTCTGAATTGCTCTGGGAATACCCGGCCCATCGTCTCGGATTTCTACCTCCACCTGGCCGGAAAGATTGCGGGTGGTAATCCAGATGTTGCCCCTGCCGCCCAGCGCTTGGACGGCATTGAGCAAAATGTTCATGAACACCTGATTGATCTGGCCGGCGTGGCACCGGACCGGGGGCAACTTGCCGTACTGGCGGTGTACGGTGATGCCGTGCTTCAGTTCGTGGCTCAACAGGGCCAGCGCGGATTCCAGGCCTTCGTGCAGATCAACTTCCTTCACTTCGGCTTCGTCCAATCGGGAAAAATTGCGCAGGTTCTGAACCAGTTCGCGCACCCGCTGCGTCCCACGAATACTTTCTTCAATCAGAGCCGGGAGGTCATGGCGAATGAATGGAAGGTCGTATTCCTCTTCCAGATCTTTGAGCCAGCGATCCAGGTCCCGACGGGTGCCGATCCGGGGTAGCTGCTCCTTTAACCGGTCCAGCATGTCAATTACCGCCTTCAGGTAGGTTTTTAGCTCTTTCAGGTTGGCGTAGATGTAGCTGACCGGGTTGTTGACCTCGTGGGCAACCCCGGCTACCAGCAAACCCAGGCTGGCCATCTTCTCGCTCTGAACCAGTTGCTCCTGGGTTTCCTGAAGGTCCCGGTACAATTTCCTGAGGTGCTGATTCTTTTCTTCCAGTTGTTTCACATATTTGATGCGGGTTTCTGCTTCGGTAACCTTCTGAATCAGTTGTTTGGTTTCTTCGATGAATCGATTGTTTTCGATGGCGATGGCCGCCTGATTGGCCAGGATCTGAAGCAGGTGTTCATCCTCGGCAGGCAGGGGGCGATTGTTCTGTAAAGGCCCCACAACCAGTACTCCGAACGTCTTTTCCGCTCGGGACAGCGGGAGGCAGGCTCCCGGTCGGATTGCCTCGGCCAGCTGGGCTAATCCGCTGTTTTGCAGCCATTGACACAGTTGCGTTTTTTGGGAAGCCGATTTCGGGGGGACGGGCAAGGTGTCGGGAAGTGGAGGCGTGCTCCCTGCCGCCGCAGCAGGGACCAGTCTGTCTGCCTGTTTTTCCAACAAAAGGACAAATTGTACGCCCATGGTCTGCTGAATGGTGTTGACCAGAGCCTGGTGCAGAGCAGGATTGTCTTTAATGAAGATGAGTTGATTGGAGAACTGGAGCAGAGCATCCCGGTAGGCTGAGCGCTGGGCTTCCAGGCGCTGGATTTTTTCCATGAAGAAGGCCAGAATCACTGTGCCGGTGAAGACCAGAACCAGCTGAATGCTGAGCCATTGCCACAGCTGGAGATCAGGAAATACCCAGAGGATCAGGTAAAACAAGCCCACCTGCGCAATCAGAAAGCCGGCCAGGCGCTGGTTCTTCCACCGGTATCGCCGAATGGCCAGTGCCGTAAATACAGTAATGATGCCCATCAGGAGCAGGAAGAGGAGCAGGTTGATCCAGAAAATGGTCTGGGCCGCATTGCGCTTCAGAGCATGCAAGCCGGCAAACAGCGCCCCTCGCAATCCACCGTATTCTTTAAAGTGGTAACGAAAGCCCGGGTACAGTTCTCTTTTAATGATCTGCCGGCCGGAGGGGAACACGATTCGGGCATAGAGCGGGCCGGTTCGGTTCACGCCAAAGTGGGCCAGGGGTTCGCTCTGGGAAAGATAACCCGAGGTACTGACCACCTCCCGGTAGCCCAGGAAGTGCTCGGGTAGTCCGTCCAGGGTGGCTGTGTACAGCCAGATGCGCGTACCGATGCCGTCCCGGTTACTGCGCACCCCTTCCAGGGAAAACTGCACGAAATGGCCGGGATGGAATTGTTCCAATGGATTAATGTAGAGAATGCTGTTGGTGTCTTTATTGGCCACAAACAGGTCCAGGTCCCCGTCACGGTCCAGATCGGCGGTTGCCAGGCCGGTGCTGTAATGGCGGGCCCGCCGATGGGGAGGCAGGGTTTGCTGGTAAACCAGGTGAAAGGAGGCCGAGCCGGCATTTAAAAACAACTGGTTGGGGCCGATATTGGCCAGAAAGATGTCCTGCAGGCCGTCGTTGTTGAAATCGGCAATGGCTGCGCCGTAAGTGGGAAAGGTTGCCTGATCTGAGGGCCAACCTGCAGCCGGCTCAAAGGCCAGCACCATCGAGGCCGAATCGGTCCTGTTCAAGTACAGTTGCGTGTTCCCGTTGCGGTCGGTGACCAGCAGGTCGGCACGGCCGTCGTTGTCCACATCCCCGAAGGCTACGCCGTTACTATTCAAGTTTTCGGTCAGGTGTTTTATTTTCGGCACGGCCGGCCGAAATCCCTCGCCCTGGAGGTTGAGGAACAGCAAATCCCTGTGGAACCAGTTACACACGTACAGCTCGGGAAACCCGTCGTTGTTGAGATCGGCAAACCCGGCGCTCTGGCTCACCATCGAATCGGCCAGTCCGTAGGCCTCGGTCTGATCGCTGAAATGGCCGATGCCGTTGTTCAGGTAAAAGTGGTTGTGGTAATGTTCATCGGTCAGAAAAAGGTCCAGGTCGCCATCCAGGTCCACATCGGCCCAGGCGCCGGCATTGGCGTCCAGGGGCGGCTTCAGGCCGGCCCGCCGGGTCACGTCGCGAAAGTGATGGTCCCGTTCCTGCCGGAACAGGCGGGTGGTCTCTCCCCATCCGGTAATCAGCATGTCCGGCCGGCCATCGCCATCCATATCCACCGAGGAGGCGCCCAACTCCAGATTTTGTTCTCCCCGAGACATCAAATTGCCCCCCAGGCCGGACTGGATGGTCCAGTCCAGAAAAATGTTGTGATCGGGCCTTTGAATGAACAAACGATTCAGGTTTCGGAAGCAAACCACGTAAAGGTCGGGGCGGTGGTCGCCGTTTAGGTCACGAAAAACCGCTCCGTAGGCGTCTTCGAATTCAGGGAGGCGGGCGCTCCGCCGGTGGCTGACCATGAACATGCGCACCCACTGATTGGTCCAGGCAGGCAATCGTTCCCTAGGTTGCGTTTGAGGAAAAACAGACCCTGCCTGCAGCAGTATCCACAGAAGGAAAACGCCCACCCGCCTCAGCGGGAAGGAACACAGCCAGTTCCAGCACCGGGGAGCCATACGGATTGCAATATAGAGGCTGCGTACAATGGTTTCAACCTTAAACTGGGGTGCCCGTGGGTGGAGTTCTTCCAGGGAGCATTCTAAATTTGATAGCACCGTGAGAGCGCTCTTACATTTTAAGGTAGTCCAGAGTGGTGCGTGCGATTCACTTTTTGCCGATCACTGCTTACTGGGCAACGGCCAATGTCAATTTCCCAATTCCGATGTTTCCCTTTCTGTTCCACAAGCAGTGCTTTACTTCCCAACCACCTAACCGAAGAGCCAAAGGGGGCAACGATTGAAATCACGATGCCGATTTGCCCTCGAAAGGAAAGGCGGCCTTCGCCTACCAGGTATGTTTATTTAAAAAACGGAGCTATTTCTTTTCCAGCTGGATGCCTAAACTCTTAAGAATGCGCATCTTAATTTCGGAAGGCAGTTGTTGGTCTGGATGGAGGTTTTTGCACAGTTTCACCGTTTGTTTGACCGACTGGATGTAGGCCTGACACTCCGGGCATTGTTCCAGATGACGGTGCAGTTCCATACAGGCCGGGCTGTCCAGATCGTGCCCCAGGTAATGGCACAATTCATTGACGATTTTTTTGGTGTGATTTTTCATGCGCTTACTCTCGATGTTCGACCAGTTCGCTCATGTATTCAGACAATTTGTCCCTCAAAAACATGCGGGCGCGTTTCAGGCGAATTTTAACATTACTCTCCGTGATGCCCAAAATTTTGCTGGTTTCTTTGATGGACAGATTTTCCAGATCCCGCAAGATAAACACCGATCGGTAAATTTCGGGAAGCGAATCAATCGCCTCATCCAGATGACGACGAAACTCCTCATTTAACACATCGTTGAGAGCAATTTGATCCCAGTGCTGTGGTTCCACGTTGGCCGGTGCATCGTAGGTATTTTCCAGATCCTGATCGGTAAACACGGCTCGTTTGTACTGGCGCCATTTCATGAGACTGAAGTTCGTGGCGATGCGATAAAGCCAGGTGAAAAAATTCGACCGGCCGTCGAATGTGTGTATTTTTTGAAACACCGTGGAAAAAGTCTCCTGGACCACATCGGCCGCGTCTTCCGGATTTTTCAGTATTTTCAAGGCCAGATTGTAAACCCGATCGCTGTATTCAAAAAACAATTGGGCAAACGCTTGGTGATCTCCTTCTTTAGCCTGCTTTACCAGTTCCCTGACTTGTTCCTGTTCCATATTTGGTCTCAACCTTGTTGGATTCGGTTCCTCAAATAAGGTTACAAATTTA
>RFHE01000304.1 GCA_003696445.1 Calditrichota bacterium
AAAGGCGGCTGGCCCATGGAAAAGATCAACCTGAACGGTGGGGCCATTGCCCTGGGCCATCCCCTCGGCTGCTCCGGTGCCCGAATCGTTACCACCCTGCTCAATGTAATGGACCAGCGGAACGCCCGCTACGGGCTGGCCACCATGTGCATCGGTACCGGCCAGGGGATTGCCACCATCATCGAACGGTTGTGAAAGGAGGCTGTTATGAAGGAATCGACCTTTAAAAAAGTGGCTGTGCTGGGAACCGGCGTCATGGGCAGCCAGATCGCTGCCCACCTGGCCAATGCCGGTATTCCCTCGCTGGCCTTCGACATTTCCCAGGAGGTAGCCGAAAAGGGAATCCAGGCCGCCGCCCGCCTGAAGCCGGCCCCATTTTTCGACCCCAGGGCCGTCTCCCTGATCACCCCCTGCAATTACCAGGAACATCTGCCTCTGCTGCAAGAGGTGGACTGGGTCATCGAGGCGGTGGTGGAACGGCTGGACATCAAGCAGGCCATTTTTCAGAAAATCACCCCTCACCTGCGGCCCGAGGCCATCATCAGCTCCAACACCTCCGGGCTTTCCCTGAAGGACATGAGTGCGGTGATGCCGGAAACCTACCGCCGGCGTTTTCTGGTGACCCATTTCTTCAATCCACCCCGCTACATGCACCTGCTGGAGATTGTGCCCAGCGAACACACCGATCCAGAGGTGGTTCAAGCGGTGGTGACTTTCTGCGAAAATGTGCTTGGCAAAGGGATTGTGTACGCCAAGGACACGCCCAATTTCATCGCCAATCGCATTGGCGTGTACGGTATGATGCTGACCCTACAGCTGGCCAGCGAAATGGGCCTGAGCGTTGAGGAAGTGGATGCCCTGACCGGCCCGGTGCTGGGTCGGCCCAAAAGCGCCACTTTCCGCACGGCGGATGTGGTCGGGCTGGACACCCTGGCCCACGTGGCCCGCACCGCCTACGAAAAGTGCACCCATGACGAGGAGCGGGAGGTGTTTCGCATTCCGGACTTCCTGCAGCAGATGATCGACAAGGGCATGACCGGCCAGAAGGCCGGAGCCGGCTTTTACCGCAAAGAAGGCAAACAGATTTTTGCCCTGGATTTAAAAACCATGGAATATCGGCCCGCCCAGAAGCCCGATTTCGAAGCCCTGAAGCAGGTGAAGCGCCTGCCCCGGACGGCCGATCGCATCAGGGCGCTGGCGGCGGCCGAGGACCGCGCCGGCCGGTTTGTCTGGGAGATGTTGGCCCGCACCCTCATTTACTCGGCCCATCGCATTCCCGAAATCGCCGACGACATCGTCAACGTGGACAATGCCATGCGCTGGGGCTTCGGCTGGGAGTTCGGACCGTTCCAGACCTGGGACATTCTGGGCCTGGCGGACAGCCTGGCGCGGATGAAAAAGGAAGGCAAAACGGTGCCCGAGTGGGTGGAAAAAGCAGCCGCCAGCGAAACACCCGCCTTCTACACCAGCAGCACCGGTACCCGCTACTTCTTCGACCTTAAATCCGGCAGCCATCAGCCGGTGGTCTATCCCCCGCGGGTCATTCATCTGGATCTGGAGCAGGAGAAACGACCGGTCCGGGCGCGCAGCGAGAACGCCAGTCTGGTGGACCTGGGCGACGGCGTGCTGTGCCTGGCATTTCACCATGCCCATCAGCCGGCCATGAACCCCATCGATCCGGACATGCTGCAACTGGCCGCTCAGGCGGTGGAAATCATCCAGAAAGAGGGCGTCAAGGGACTGCTCATCACCCATCAAGCGCAGAACTTTTCCGTGGGCGCCAATCTGGCCATGGTGGCCAAGTTGTGCCAGGAGCAGCGCTGGAGCGATATCGATCGGCTGAGCAAGCAGTTTCAGGATATCGGGCAGGCGCTCAAATATGCGCCGTTTCCTGTGGTCAGCGCCCCGTTTAACATGACGCTGGGTGGGGGCTACGAGATTGCCGCTGCCGCCAATCGCATAGTGGCGTCCGCCGAGCTGTATGCCGGACTGGTGGAGGTAGGCGTGGGCCTGATTCCCGGCGGCGGGGGAACCCTGCGCCTGCTGCTGAACTGGATGCAGCTGCTGGCTCCGCGCAAGCCCGGTCCCTTTCCACCAGTGCAAAAAGCCTTCGAGACCATCGCCTATGCGAAGGTCTCCTCCTCGGCGGTGGAGGCCCGCAAGCTGGGGCTGCTGATGCCGGAAGATCGCCACGTGATGAACCCCGACCATCTGATTTACGAAGGCAAGCAGGAAGTGCTGCGAATGGCCGAAGGCTACCAGCCGCCGGAACCGCAAAAGGAGATTTACCTTCCCGGGGAAGGCGGGCGTCTGGTCATCGAAAGCAGCCTGGAGGACATGCTCAAAGCCGGTCAGATCAGCGAGTACGATCTGCACATCGGCTCGCAGCTGGCCTATGTGCTGACCGGAGGAGACAAAGCCTCGCCGGCCCAACCGGTGCATGAACAATACCTGCTGGATCTGGAGCGGGAGGTTTTCGTGAGCCTGTGCCAGCAGCCAAAGACGCAGGAACGCATCCTCCACATGCTCAAAACCGGCAAACCCCTGCGCAACTGAGCCTCTGAGGGCGACACCGGGGCTCTCCGATTGGTCAGGAAAGCTGTCATCTGGTGCACCTGCCTGTTTCAGGGGCACCGGATTCAAAAATCAACTCACCCTCCCCCCTCTCTTGCCAGTGCCCGGTCGGAGAGGGGGGAAGGGGATGAGTTCCCTGAAAAATAAATTTGCTCAGCACACTGCATGTTGCTGAAAAAGCCCGGTTGCGAGCACTTGTTTGATTTAATCCACGAGTGCAGAATTTCTTATTTTGTTCGTCCCGATTGGCTTTCCGGACAGCCCGTGCGTCATGACTGCCTTCGAACGGTGGGTGTGGATTGCTCGTGCTCATCAGCCCACGGACAAGTGCTCTTCCTTTTGCTGATCCGGGCGTTTCCCTCCGCTCTAAAATTTCCCGGCTAAAAATTCGTGACCTGGTTGGCATAAGGATTCTCCACCGGGGCTAAACTGTACGGCAGTTTTCCCGAATCAGCGCTGGGTTGTTTGTCCTGCAGAGAACCGAGATCGGCATTAGCTCTTGCACACAGCTATTGCCCTGAAACATCACCTTTTTCACCGCAGTCAGGAACTTCCCCCGCTCGGGGAAAGGAGGCCCAGTGATGGAGCAAGCACCAAACCCACGATCAGGATTCCGGCTTCCCGGAGGGCTGATTGGCGTCATTATTTTTCTGACCGCCCTCCCTCTGGTCATGGCCCTGTTGGGGGTTGGGACGGGTTGGGGTTACCCCAGAGAAATATTCACCCCGGGGACTAAAAACTTTCTGGCAATCGAACCCATTGAGCCCCTCATCTTTCACGCTGTTCTGGACTGGATTGCCCTGCTCGGAGTCGCCACGATGGCCTTTCTGGCCATGCTGCGGTTTCGGTTGAGCAGGGAGGTTTTTGCGCCGCTGATCGGCCTGTGTTTTTCTGCCGGAGGGCTCCTGTTGCTACAGCACATCCTGATCTCTCACAATCTATGGCCCAGGGTGCCTTTTAGTGCGAGCGCGCTCTTCAGCACCTGGTTGGGCAGCCGGCTGTTTTTTCCACTGACCATGACCCTGGGGCTGTTCATGCTGGAACGCGCTCAACCCCTGCGCAAATCCCATTATCCGTCCTTCTTAAAACAAACCGGGCTATTGCTCGGGGGACTCTCGGTGATCGGTCTGCTGACCTTCTGGCTGCTGGCCGGCGTCGATCGGCTGGTCAACTTCGCATTACCCCTAAACTTCCTGGTAGCTATGTTTTACCTGTCCGCCGCCCTGTTTGTGAATTCGGTGGGCCGAAAACTGTATCCCGGGTACTTTAGCGAAGCACTGCTGCTCAGCTTTGTGCCCCTGACCGCCGCACAATTTCTGCTTCTTTTTGCCTCCGGCCCGGTACTGAGCAATCTGGAGCTGTTCGCCCACTTCCTGATGGCTTTTGGCTTTTTTATCCCCTTCGGCGGCCTGACCATCGATTATATCCACACCTACCACCGCAAAGCACAATCCGCCCGGGAACTGCGCCAGGTGCAAAATCAATTGATGGAACGCAGCCGGCAGCTGGAGGAAACCAATCGCATTCTCCAGCAACAGATTGAAGAACGGCGCAAAACCCAGGCACAGTTGCGGGAAAGCGAAGAGCGAGCTCGGATGATCATCGAAACCGCCACCGACGCCTTTATCGGCATCGACCAGAACGGGCGCATTACCGAATGGAATCACCAGGCGGAGGTCACCTTTGGCTGGTCCAAAGAGGAAATTCTGGGCAGCTCCATCTACGAGAAAATTCTCATGCCGCCCTTCTCCAAGGCCTTTGCCGAAGAGATCCAGAACTATCTGGAAACCCACGACTGCCAGTTCATCTTCAATCAAATCGAATTAACGGCACGCCATCG
>RFHE01000305.1 GCA_003696445.1 Calditrichota bacterium
GACGATCCAGCCTTTTTCCCGAATCAATTCGGCCAGCTCGGCAGGCAGCCCCGGCCAATCCCGCAGCTTTTGCGTGAGCCATTCACAATATTTTAAAGCCAAATACCAACTGACAATTGCTACAGGATGATTTTCTATACCTTTATAAGTTTCCAGGTTTTCCGGCTTGTGTTCTTTCAAGAACGCCCGGAACTGGGCCACGGTCACCGGCCAACGGGCGATGTAGTAGGTATCCAGTTCGAGCTCATGCATTGGGAGTTCGTCATCCCAAGCCTCGGAATCAGTTTTTTTGTCGCTCCCCATTTTGAATTTCCCTGCTGGAATGCGGATGAATCCCAGAAGCTCATCCTTCGGCAAAAACCAGGCGTCGTCCCGGAAACGCGGATCGCCGAGTCTGGCCAGGGTGTTGCCGGCGGCGACGCGCAGGTAAGGCTCGACCGCGTTCGAATCTCGCATGACCCGCTGCAATTCCTTTGCGACATAATCGCGGCATTCCTGTGTCACGCCGCCGGGCCATGCATCGTACACGGCGTCGCCCATCAAAACAGCAGCCTCTCCCGGTTTTCCCGGTCGCTTTTTTATTAGCTCCTTTACCACAGCGCTGGCAGCCCGATCCCGTTGCTGCACAATACCCAGGTAGCCGATAGTCAGCAAACTCACTTCCCGCCAGTTATCATCGCCGATATGCTTTGCCAGAGTATGCACCACCGGCTGGATGCTTTCCTGCGCGTTCTGTGCAATGCCCACGGCCGCCAGGTACTCTTCAAAAGTCAAATGAATGAACCCGTATTGGCCGGCGCCACGTTCCAGCAGCAGGCCGCTGAATTCTCTGATGTCGGTTAGAAATTGCCGGGAACGGGCTTCCGGGTTTTCTTCGCCCCTTTTTTTGTACAACTGGATCAACTGGTCCAACAACTGCGCCTGTTTGACAAGCCCGACGCCCGGGCTTTCCTCATGCATCCACAGCGCCAGCGGTGCCAGTAGTCGTACGGTTTCCACAACATCCAGATCCCGGCTTGGCGGCCTCCCCAGACCACGGGCACGATTCCAGCTTGAAAGCAGAGTTTCCACATATTTGTTATACAGTTCTACGCGGCGCTCTGGCAAGCGCACCCCCTGCCTCTTCATCAGGGCAAGAATGGTGAGTAGCAAGGGATTGGCTGCCAGCCGGCGCACGCCCGGATTTTTCTCTACCGCCTCCATCAATTCCTTCCGCTCACGTTCCGCCTCCTGACTCGCCACCCGGCCTTCGCCCCGAGCCGCCTTTTCAACGGCTGCGGTCCAGTTTTCAATAAACGTCTCGATCTGTTCGTCATTAAAATCTTCCAGCGTGCACTCCTGCAGGTCCGTTCCGGTGGGTCGCACATCCCGGTAACCGATGATGCGGCTGGTAAGCAGAAATTTATTGCCCTGCTTTTTGTGCAAATCATAGAATTCAAGAACATGATCAACCACAGTTGTTCGAAGGTTCACGTCGCGCACCTCGTCCAGGCCATCCAGCATGACCAGGGCTTTTCCACTTTGCAGGGCCTGGTTCAGCAGATCCTTCATGGGAATATCCTCGCTAATCTGCTGAAAGTAATTGCAAATAAATTGATCCAGGCGGATTTTGGCTTTTTCGCTCAGCATGTCAGCATAGCTGGAAAGCGGTACGAGAACGGGAAAGCGGCCGTTATTGCCGTTCGTCTGCGCTAGTTGCAAGGTCAGCCATTTTAGGAAGGTGGTTTTTCCAGCGCCGGGGTCGCCAAGGATGATCAGTCCACGTTGCTTTTCTAAGAGCTCAAGGACGGGCATGGGCTCGCTGAGTCGCTCGCCAAGGGCCGCGCGGTCTTCCTCGGGCACATGGCGCCCGCCCACTTTCACGCGTTCCCAGGTTTCTCCCCGGGGTAATTCCATTCGTGCGAAAAGCGGGACATAGACATCCTGCAATCGCAATCTCAGGGGGACCCGGTCGGATACCCCCATGCCTTTGAGTTCGAGATATTGGTAGCGCTCGGTGAGGTAGTCGAGGTAGCGCTTTCGGGCTTTTTGCAGGTCAGGCCGAGAATGCGCTGTGCCTTCGAAGTGTTTTGAATAAGGATCTGAATCGATAATAACGTGATCAGCAATAATTACGGGACCACTGGGATCGTTCACGTTTCCAACAACATTGTGATCACCTTGAACTGAAGCTTGCTGGCTTTTGTCAATTGACTTGTTAGAAATCTGTACTGCCTCAGATTGCCGTTTTGCCTTCTTGTTTTCAGATATTTTCAAAATCAAAGAAAGTATTGCAGCTATGGAGGCTACAATGCCCAGATACAGATCAATTTTTTCGAGGGTGATCGAGGAACCCTGTACAGTACTTTCCAGCCACGGCTTCCACCATGGTACTGTCAATGCGGCTACAATTAAAGCCACCGCAGTCAATGCAGGCCAAATCCAACTTATACGGGACATTAGTGTGCCACCCAAATTATGCAATACGTTAAGGCCACATTTTCCAACTAATAAACAAAAATTGATAATTTTTTTCAAGTAGTTACAAACAATTCAATCGAAATTGTTTTCGCATGCCAAAATCCTCTTCCGCAACCCCACGGTATTTCCATAGCGCACATGATTGACCCATCCCTGCACGCTGGCGGTAACTTGAGACACCGGCATGCGGCCATCGCGCACGGCCCGGAGCATGGCGCGGTATTTCCGGTGAAAATGCACGGCCTTGCGCCGCTTCAACCGCCGTTTTTCCGGGAACACGATGAAGCCCAGGAAGGGAATGCCTTCGGTCACCGGCCGTGGGTGTGCCCCGGGATGAAAAGTCAACCGATAGCGGGCCAGTCGTCGGGTCAGCGCCTGTTTCCATTCCCACAGCACGGGCTTGTCGTCGGCAAACAGCAACAGGTCGTCTACGTAACGCACGTAGCCTTTGCAGCGCAGTTCGCGTTTGATGAAATGATCGAGCGGGTTCAAATACACGTTGGCCCAAAACTGGCTGGTAAGGTTACCAATAGGCAGGCCCCGAGGCCGCAGCGCGGCGAACAGGTCGTCGCCGGCGAAGGAGACCATATCGTACACTTCCTGCAGCAGGCCTTCTCCGCTGGCGAGGATCTGTTCCACCAGCCAGAGGACATCCCGATCGTGTATTTTTCTCGCCAACATTTCCCTCAAAATAAGATGGTCGATGC
>RFHE01000306.1 GCA_003696445.1 Calditrichota bacterium
GAACAGGAGGAGATGGGGCCGGACCTGTACCTGGAACGGGAAGCCTTTTACCAGCCGGCCCAGAAAGTTCAGCACAATCGAATCCGTTTGATCACTCCCCAGGGCGTGTTTGAGGAAAACCATCGGCAACAAATTTTTGAGATCGACGCATTGAAGGCCCTGATCCGCCGGTTGGGTCTTTTTGGTGCCGTCAACCTGTTTGACGATTTTACCCTGAAGCCGGCCGATCGGACCAGCGGCCGAGTCCATTTTGTGCTCAGGAAAATTTAGAGGGCCTGGGGCACCGTTCAGGGTACCGGGGATTGGAACGAACGCAAATAGAGAATCGATGATCGAAATCTACAACGTGTCCTTGAGCCTGGAAGGCAAGCCCGTTTTGCAGGATGTGAGCCTGCAGATCAACAAAGGCGAGTTCGTCTATGTGATCGGCAAGAGCGGAGCCGGCAAAACCAGCCTGCTGCGCCTCATTTACATGGACCTTCTGCCGGATCGGGGCAACGTGATTGTGGAGAAGTTCAGCTCGGCCACTATCAAGCGGCGCCAGATTCCCCTGTTGCGGCGCAAAGTGGGGGTGGTGTTTCAGGATTTCAAGTTGTTGATGGATCGCAATGTGTTCGACAATGTGGCCTTTGCCCTTCAGGTGGTAGGCACCCCGCGGCGCAAGGTGCGTAGCCAGGTGCTGAACGTGCTCTCCCGGGTCGGCCTGCACCACAAGCGTTACCACATGCCGGAAAAACTCTCCGGCGGGGAGCGGCAACGGGTGGCCATTGCCAGGGCCCTGGTTAACGAACCCTTCGTGTTGTTGGCCGACGAACCGACCGGCAATCTGGATCCGGAAACCGCCGAGGAAATTCTGGATTTGCTGGAGAGCATCAACCAGGCTGGCACGGCGGTTTTGCTGGCCACCCACAACTACGAAATCATCCGCAAATACCCCCACCGGACGGTGGTGCTGGATGGGGGGCGGCTGGCCAGAGAGCTACCGGACGGCATCAGCTGAGGGCGGCGGTAAAGAAAAGGTTGAAGTCAATGCGATTCTGGTTTCTGATTAAAGAAGGATTGCTGGGGCTTCGGCGGGCCCGATTTGCCTCGCTGATCGCCCTGCTCTCCATCGCCCTGTCCCTCTTTCTGTTCGGCCTGTTTCTATCCGTGGCCGTCAACCTGTCCCGAACCTTCGGCCAGATGTTTCGCCAGGTGCAACTGGAAGTGTTTGTCGATCCCTCGCTGGACGCTCAGGCCCTGGCCCAGTTGCGCGGCCAACTGGCAGCGCATCCGGCCATCGCCCGGGTGGATCTGATTACACCCGAACAGGCCCTGAAGGAGTTTCAGGAAAACTTCGGGCAGGACCTGATCCGCGTGCTCGATGAGAATCCGCTGCCCCCCCATTTCCGGGTGCAGGTGCAGGAGAAATATTCCCGGGTGGAACAGCTGGACCAGATTGTGGCCGACCTCAAAAAACTGCCCCACGTGGACGATGTGCTCTTCCAGCGGGAACTGTTACGGTTGATCAACAAGTATTTTTACACCGGTTTAATTGTGGCCGGGCTGCTGGGGCTGATTGTGTTTGTCATCACCACCCTGCTCATTTTTAACACCATCCGCTTAACCATTTACGCGCGCCAGCAGGTCATCGAAATCATGCGACTCATCGGCGCCTCCAATGCGCTGGTGAAAGGGCCCTTCATCGTGGAGGGAATCATTCAAGGCGTTCTGGGGGCGGTGCTGGCTGTCGGTTTGTTGGAGCTGGTCAAACACCTTTTCCAGAGCGTCTTTTCCACTGCCCTGTATTTGCCTCATCCGGTGTGGTATGCCCTGCTTGCCACCGGCGCCCTGCTGGGCATTGTGGGGGCCACCATTTCGGTGAATAAATACCTGCCTTTTTAAGTGATTCGGGGCCAGACGTTTCGAACTGCTGCCGTCAACGGCAATTGTCGGGGCTTTTGCTTCCCCGCCGGTCAGGGGCTAAATTACGCCCCACTTTAATTGAGGAGAGCCCCATGCCACGCATTTTAATCGCCGATCGATTGCCTGAGGCGGTGCTGAATCGCTTTGCCGGCCGGGCCGGCCTGGAAATCGACAACCGGGCGGGCATTACCGGCGAACAACTGGCCGAAATCCTGCCCGACTACGACGGCCTGGTGGTGCGCAGCCGGACCCGGGTCACCGCCGAGCTGCTTTCCCGGGCCGGGCGGCTGAAGGTGATCGGGCGGGCCGGCGCCGGTGTGGACAACATCGACCTGGCCGAAGCAACCCGCCGGGGCATCATTGTAATGAATACGCCCGGGGGAAATACCATCGCCGCTACCGAACATACCATTGCCCTGATGCTGGCCGCCCTGCGAAAAATTCCTCAGGCCTACCTGGCCATGCAGCAGGAGCGGTGGGACCGCAAGTCGTTTCTGGGCACCGAACTGTACGAGAAAACGGTGGGCATCATCGGTCTGGGAAAAATCGGCCGGGAAGTGGCCCGGCGGCTGGCCGCCTTCGGGACCAACCTGCTGGGGTTCGATCCGGTCATTACCTCCGAGCTGGCCGAACGCCTGGGGGTGACGCTGGTCGACTTCGATACCCTCCTGGAACAGAGCGACATTATTACAGTGCACGTGCCCCGCATGCCGGAAACCATCAATCTGATCAATGCAGAAAATTTGCAAAAGTGCAAGCCCGGGGTGGTGCTGGTGAACTGTGCGCGGGGCGGCATCATTAACGAAGCCGCCTTGCTGGCTGCCCTGGAATCCGGTCAGGTGGGGGCGGCCGCGCTGGACGTCTTCGAATCTGAACCGCCCAAAGACTGGCGGCTACCCACACATCCCCGTGTTGTGGCGACTCCCCATCTGGGCGCCTCCACCCGGGAGGCCCAGGCCAAAGTGGCTGAACAAATTCTGGAGCAAATGGCCGAATACTTTCAGAAACAGGTGGCGCGGAATGCGGTCAACTTTGTCAGTGTGGACGAATCCATTCAACCGCTCATTGCCCCGTATTACAGCCTGGCTCAGGCACTGGGAGCCTTTTTCAGTCAAATTCGCCAGGGTCGAATCAAAGAAATCCGCCTCCGCTTTTACGGCGAGGTCAATCAGCTGCCGGTAGATCCCATTGCTTCCCATCTGATGGCCGCCGCCCTGCACAGCCCGGACCACCGGGAAGTGACGCTGATTAACCCGGTCAATGCCATGACGGTGGCGCGCGACAAGGGCATCGAAATCGAAATCAGCCGAAAAGATCACCCGCTGACCAGCCACACCAATCTGATTGCCTGCGACTTCGTAACCGACCAGGACGAGATGCATTTGGCCGGCACCGTTTACGCCCGGGGCATTAACCGGCTGGTGGAGCTCAACCAGTTTTCGGTGGATGCCAACCTAAGCGGCAAGATGGTGGTGGTGTTTAATGAGGATGTGCCCGGCGTCATCGGGCGGGTGGGCACCCTTCTGGGCGATCATCGGATCAACATCGCTTGCCTTTCTTCCGGCCGGCACAAAGCAAGCGGCTCGGCCTGCAACATCTTTAACGTGGAGGGCGCCTGGAATCCGGACCGGCTGAAGGCCGAGATTGAAACGATGCCTCACGTTCAGAAGGTGCTGCTGGTGGAACTGGCGGAAGAAAATGCAACGGCCGGCAGCTAAAGTCCAGGTAACCGCCGGATCGCCTTCCCCTGACACACACCGCATCTTGGCATTACCCCGGGGTAACCCTCTGACGGGAAGCCCGGCATTCTGGTCGGTTAAAAAAAGAAAGGGGTTGGTCAAAAATAAAACAATGTGAATAAATTTGCAAAATTTCACATTTAACAGTTTTTGTTAGGTGATGGGGCACACCGGGATGGTTGCAACGAGATACAGCGATTTGAGCGAAAAACCCAATTTGTTTGCTTTTATTTGTAGGGAACTTACCCCCTTCGCCGGGGCTGTCCAAAAATTAAAGCATGTTGAATATACTTGCGAATCATTGCATATAGTTGTTTTTATTAGTGGCGTGCTTACGCTTGCAGTTTTTCAACTAAACACGGCAATTCAGGCAAAAACAACCACCTTGTATCC
>RFHE01000307.1 GCA_003696445.1 Calditrichota bacterium
CTCCGAGAAGACTTTCTTCTACTGAAAAATGACCATGTACATCAGCCCGGCCAGACTGGTGTAGGAGAGGCCCAGGGCGATTTCCGAGAGGGTATCGTATTTTCGGGTCTGGTTAAGGTAATGGCGCATGCGGGCCGGGTCCCCGGAGCGCTGGTAATTCTCGAAGTTGTCGTCGGCTTTGTTTTTAAAATAAAAGGAGGCCCAGTGGGTGGCCACGGTAGCAGCCAGCAGGGCAAACTTGGCCCGAACGTGCGTCCGGGGCAGCAGGCCAAGCAGTTTGGGTCGGGTCACGCCTTTATCGTCGCCGGTGCCAAAACGGGACTCCAGATGCGCCACAATCGGGCCTGGTTTCACCAGCTGAAAGGCATATGGTTTGTAACCATCCTTGCGCACGGTCAGATTCTGCCCGGCGTACCGGGCGAAGTTCAAGTAAAGGGGGGTGGTACCAAGGTACTGTTTCCCTGCGTACACCTCGGCCCGCGGGGGCAGACTGTTCACCAGCACCGGCTGATCGAAAACGACGGTTACGGTGGTGTCCTGTGCGGGAGCCAGTGTCACTTCCACCGTCTGCTCGTTCCAGTTCCACAGGCCCCCTTCCGGCGGGTAAACGTTGATGATGTGCCGGCCGGGGGATGTTTCCAGGGAGAGAATGGGGGTCTGTCCCACCAGAACGGTGTCGATGCGGACCCAGCAACCGGCCGGCTCGGATTGGATGCTGAGCAACGCACGCTGTGCTTTTAAAGGCAGGGCGAGAAGCCCGCCAATCAGCAATGACCAGAGTAACGACTTCATGGCCGATCATCCCGTGATAAAATTGAAGGTTTGCCTTCCAGCGCAACCAGCTGCTTATTGGCAATGTGAATGAAAATGAGGTTCTGGTAAATAATGGGCGATGACTTGAGCGGCCGCGAGAAAGCCTGCTCATCCACCAGTTCGCCGCTGTGGCGGTCCAGCACGTAAAGGCGGCCGTCCCAGCAGGTCACGTACAGGTAATTGGGCGATGCCAGCGGCACGGTGTTGACAATGCCTTCGGTCTGGAACTGCCAGCGAATGGTGCCGGTGTGTTTGTCCACCGCCAGCACCTGATGGGCATTGGTGCCCAGGTACAGATCGTTCCCGAACACCGAGGGCCCCCCGTAAATAGACCCATCCAGCGAGAGTTGCCAGCGCACCTTTCCGGTCTGCACATCCAGGGCGGCCAGTTCTCCGGCCACGGTGCCGATGAAGACGGTGGAGTCCGAAATGACCGGGTGAACAAAGACAGAACCGTTAAATGGGTGTTTCCACAGCTCCCGGCCGTGGCGGGCCTCCAGGGCGTAAACGAAGCCGGCATCGTCCCCAAAGAAGAGGCGCCGGCCCTGCAGTGCGGGTGAACTGTGAATGGACCTGGCTGCCTTGTAACGCCAGAGTTCCTTCGCCGTGCCGGCAGTGGCACAGAAAAAAAGGCCGGCGTAGGTGCCGAAGTAAACCCTATTCTGATCGATCAGCGGAGCTGTGGTGACAGGGGGATATTCGCCCTGTAGGACGGCCTTTGCCTGGGACAAGTCGTAAGCAATCAGGGTTTTCTTGCCGATGTTCATGCCGGCAAACAGCAGGCTCTTGTACAATGCTGGGACATGGATGAGAGACGGTCCGAAGCGACCTTTGGCCAGCACATCCCGGGAGGAAACGTTTAGGGTAAACAGCATGCCATTGTAGGTTGTCAGGAACAGGTAGCCGCCAGCCGCCAGGGGGTGGTCGGTAACCACCGAGGGCACCGATTTTTTCCAGGCGATGTTCAGCGGAGGGGCCACGTCGTAGGAGATGCTATGGGTGTGCTGGGGATTGCCGCCCAGCATGGTCCAACTTTCGGGGTCCGCTTCAATCTGGGCATAGGGAATGTTAATGGGCACCAGATTGCCACATCCGGCCAGAAGACCTGCCCAAACGATGGCCAGGAGCCGGAAAAACCGATGTGATGTTGCCGTGAGCATTTAAAAATCCCAGCCGAAAAAGAATTGGGTGAACCACCCGGAGGTGAAGCGCTTAAAATCGGTTCGGCGGCCGAAGTCCAGCCGCAGAACCAGAAACCCGCCCATGTTCAGCCGAAAACCAAATCCGGTGCTGCCAATCAGGCCGGGGAAGTGGTCGTTCCAGGCATTGCCGGCATCCAGAAAGATGGCGCCGCGAATGGCCCGAAAGCCCATCCCGCCGAACGGAAAGTGCAAGGTTAAATAGTCAATAAATGGAAAGCGCAACTCCTGCGAAACGAAGACGATTTTCTCGCCCCGGATGGACCAGCGCCGGTAGCCGCGCATGTCCCAGCTGCCCCCCAAATAATACCAGCGCGCTTCCTTGCCGTCGTTCCAGAGGGTCAGGAAGCGAACCGCGTAGGTCAGCTTGGGACTGAGCCGGAAGTAGCGCCGGTAGTCGAACAGCACGGTGTAGTAGTTGACGTTGGAATAGCGGAAATCGTAGGTGTTGCCGATGGTCAGGTTGAACCGCTCCCCATCGATAGGGCCGGTAAACCCCCAGATGGAGTTGTCGTGGATGTAAGACACCCAGGCGGAGGTCAGATAGGCCAGCCGCCGGGGAAAGCCCAGTATTTGTTTGTTCGAGTAGCTGAGATTGGTTGAGAATTCCACCCGATTGAATTGGGAAAAAGGATAGCTAAGCGAAAAGAAGCCGCCGAACTGTTCTTCGAAAAAGAAGCTGTCCTTAAAATTAAAGAACCGACCGGCGAATCGGTACAGGCCGTACCCGTAATTGGTGCGTTTGCCCAGTGACCAGTGAGAAACGGCAAAGTTAAAGCTTTTCAGGAAGTCCGAACGGGTCTGGGCGTTGTTGTAAACCAACACATTAAACTGGTCGTTGCCCAGCATATCGGTGAAGGCAAAATAGGCTCCTCCGGTGGTGCCCCAGAAGGGATTCTGGCTCACCTGGCTCTGGGCGAAATCCAGGTTGTACTTCTTTTTGTAGCGCAGTTTGCTCCATGATTTTTTTCCACCCAACGTGGCTGGTATCCAGTGGCGGTGGTTGACGATGGGGGTATTTTCTACAATGTGCGGCCGCTTCTCCATCAGCTGCTGAATGTTTTCCAGAAGGCGAATCTGGAACCGGTTTTGCTCGTAAACGGCAAAGAGCATACGATCCTCGTCCACCCACTCGGGATCGAATGCTGCATTGGCGAAAAAGGAACACTGGCGAACCTGAACCCGCTGATAGGCCAACCCATCCCACTCACCCACGCCGGATACATCGGCCAGCCAGATGTTCAGGGTGGTGTCTCGATCGGAGGTAAAAGCGATGTAGCGCCCGTCCGGGGACCAGGACGGCGTGTAGTCCCGGTAGGGCCCGGAGGTGACGTAGTGAATCAGCCCGCTGTCCAGATCGTAAACAAAAATGTTGTAGCACCACTCATTGCCGAACATGGTGCGGTCCGAAGAGAAGGCGATTTTTTTCCCATCGGGGGAAAAGCTGGGTGCCTCGTCCTCGTACATGTCGTTGGTCAGCTGGAGCAACTGTCCGGTGTCCAGATCCAGCAGGTACAGGTCCTTCTGCCCGCCAAAGCTTAATCCAGCAAAAGCCACCCGGCGGCCATCCGGCGAGAAGGCCGGTGAATAGATGCCCACAATGGAGTGCCATTGAAAGCGATGGATAATGCGGTCTTTCTGAATATCGTAGATGTACAGGGCATCCTGCTCGCCGCTTTTGGAGGAAAACGCCAGCAGGCCGTCCCGGTTGACGTCGATCTTGCTGGAAAACAGGTGAAAGGTTTCAAACTTGGAACTGCGCTCCCCCTCTATCAGAACACGCACCTTTTCTTTGTGCGGTTTACCAGCCGGCGGAATGTCCGCCATGTAAATATTGCTGTAACCGGTCCGATTGGCCACGAAAACCACTTTTTCCCCGTCGGGTGCAGCGTAGTAGGCCGGCTTGAAATTGTATCCTTTGGCCACAATGGTGCGGGCGACCATGCTGGAAAAATCCTGCCGGGCCAGTTGCGGGTAGTAGCGCTTTTTCAATGCGTACAACCACTCTTTATCAAACTCCTGATAGCTTTTGCCAATCACCTGCTGAAACACCCGGGAGAACTTGCTGTCCTTCCAGATGTTTTCCATGAGCAGCAGAATCTTCTCTTCCCCGTAATGCTTGGCAATGTAGCTTAGGATGGCCTGGCCTTCCTTGTACATCATGAAGGAGCCGGCGATGGTGTACAGCCGGGAGAGGGGAACAATGTAATTGTTCAGCACGGCATCCTTCAGCACCATGTCCGCCTGATAATCCCAGCCCCCAGACCAGTATTCGGCAAGACCTTCGGTGAACCACAGCGGGGGATAGGCGCCGTCGAACCGCGAGTGCTCTTTGTTCACAAAATAAACCTTGCTGTGCATGAATACATGCACCAGCTCGTGTTGAATCACCTTGCGGAATTGATTCAGGTTCCCGTCCGCCGGAATGACCACCCGGCCTTTGAGAAACTCAAAGAAACCTCCCACGCCCTCGGGAATTAACCCAGGGGTAATGTTGGTTTGCTGAAAGTGCAGATGGGTGCTGTAAAAGATCAGGGGGATGCGCCGGGTAATGGTGAAATTGAATTTGTTCTCCAGGTAGGAGAAGCTCTGTTCGGCGTAACTGGCGCCGATTTCGGCCAATTTCTCCATTTCCGGATAGTAGTAAATATCGAAATGGGTGGTGCGCAGCACTTTCCACTGAAAATCGGTGTACTGCACCTTGTTACGCCCGAAATAGAGAAACTGCGCGGGCGAGGACTGGGGCAAGCAGGCCAGCAAAAGCAGACCTGTGAGCATCCGGCTTGCACGAAGAAAATGCTTCATGGCTCAATCAAAAAAATTTTAAGTCTGTTCCAATTTATGCCCGACCGGACAGGGCTCGCCTGCACCGTGTTATGCCATCGGCTGCTCGAAATCGCTGTTCGCCATAGGGGGTGCTACCGGAAATGCCTTCGGAAGAGGGTCCACTGGAGATTGTGTGTTGTGCCGTGAGAACATTGCCGTTTTCCCTGCCCACTGTCGGCGTTGATTTCTCATGGTTTCTGGTCAAATATCCAGCCTATCTGATGCCGGTAATTAACACTCAAGGACATCGGTAAAGATAGTCAAAAAATAAGTAGTTTTTTTGCCGTCTCTCTTTGCGACACCAATCAAAAGTTAGTGATCCGGCTGGGGGAAAGCAAACCATGCCCGCATTGGGGAGCGGGAGCAATGCCGGTGCCAGCTTTTTATGGATGGGTCCATGCGGGGTATCGGGAAAGCCTCTGTCTGTTCAGGTTTCCCGGGGCAGGGGGTCCCATTTACGCAGGGCGGTAAGGAGGCCCTTGAAATCCCTGGGGGGCTCGGCCCGAAAGCGAAGCGCCTGGCCGCTGGCTGGGTGGGTGAAGGCCAGTTCCGTGGCATGCAGGGTGAGCCGCTGGATAATGGGCCGCGGCTGCTCCCAGGGGTCGTGCCGGGTTACTGAACGCTTCAAATTGTCGATGTAAACCGCCTCGGCCTTCCCGTACTGTGGATCCACCGCCAGCGGGTGGCCGATGGCGGCCAAGTGTACGCGAATTTGATGGGTCCGCCCTGTGTGGGGCTGGACCGCCAGCAGAGCAAAACGATCGAACTGCTCCACAACCCGGTAATGGGTCTGGGAAGGCTTGCCTTTGCGATGCACAACCATGTATTGTTTGCGCGTCGGATGGCGCCGGATGGGCAGGTCGATGACGCCTTCTGGCTCGGCCAGCTGCCCGATCACGATGGCCAGGTAGGTTTTCTGGATTCTCTGCCCCTCGAACATCTCGTTCAATTGCCGGTGCATGGCTTCGTTGCGGGCAAATAGCACCAGACCGGACGTATCCCGGTCGATGCGATGAACCACCCAATAAGGTCGGCGCTGTCCATCGTGGGTGTTGGGGTGTCTGGCTTCCAGAAGCTGTTTGAGGTTGCGCAGCTCCGGGTTCCAGTGGTCGGGAATGACCAGCAGGCCGGCCGGTTTGTCCACCACCAGCAAGTCGGCATCCTGGTAGAGAATGGACACCGCTTGTTTGCGGGCCTGACTGTCCCGATAAGGAATCTGTTTGATCGCTTTCATTGATTTTGCAATACGCGCAGGTCTTTTTGTTTGCCCATGGCGATCAGCACATCACCCATCTGAAGCACTTCTTCCGGCCGGGGAACAATCTCTCGAAATTCGCCCCCGGGCAGTTGCCGTTTAATCAGCAGTACATTTACGCCATAACGGGGGCGCAGGTTCAGCGATCGCAACGATTTGCCGACAAAGCTCATCGGCACCGGGATTTCGGCAATGGCATAGCCGTCCAGAAAGGGCACGGTGTGCAGTTTTTCCACCACAGCCAGCGAGGCTTGAGTTTCCCGCAGCAGGTTCCGCCGGGTAATTTCCCGATTGTAGGCCTGAATCACATCCTTGTAGCGCACCACACCGATGATCTTGTCCGGGGCCTGGGGATCGACCACCGGCAGTTCATCCACCTCGTGCTGAGTGAACAGGCGGATCACATCGTCCAGGGTATCTTCGGGGAAAACCCGCACTGAATTTTCCGCCGAGAGCAGGTCGTGGGCAATCAGCAGGTTGGCCAGATATTCCCGCTCCTCCAGAATGCGACGAATTTGATCCACCGAAATAGATCCCAATAATTTGCCGTTTCTATCGGTCACAAAAAAGTGATTGTAATTGGTATTAATCAACAGGTGAATCAATTCTTGAAAGCCAGTGCTGGCCTGGATAACCACTGGATCGGTTCGCATCACTTCCTTCACCGGGATGGATCGCAGCACATTCACCTCCCGCCCCCGGTAGAGATTAATGCCCCGACGGATGAGCTTCATTGTGTAAATAGAGGCCTGCTCCAGCCGAGTGGCCACCAGGGTGGCAATGACGCAGGCAAACATCAGGGGTAGAATAATTTTGTAGTCGTTGGTCATTTCGAAAATAATGAGGATGGCGGTAATCGGGGCATGGGTGCTTCCGGCCACCAGCGCCCCCATGCCCACCAGAGCGTAGGCGCCTGGACCGGCAAATTGAGGGAAAATCTGGTGCACCACGCTACCCAGCGCACCGCCGACCATGGTGCCGATAAACAGCGAGGGCGCAAAGACCCCGCCGGAACCTCCTGAACCAAGACTGAGGGAGGTGGCAATGATCTTGGCAAAGATCAGCAGTACCATAGTGGTCAGGGCCATCTTGCCGGAAAGGGCTGTTTGCATGCTCCCGTAGCCGACTCCGAAAATGTGTGGCACGAAAATGCCCAACAGACCTACCATCAAGCCACCGAGAGCCGGTTTCACATAGCCGGGAATCTGCAGCCGCTCGAAAATATCTTCGGTTCCGTAAAGCACCTTGATGTAAAGCAGGGCAATGACGCCGGCTACTAAGCCCAACAGGGCATAAAAAAACAGTTCGTAGGGAGAAACCAGCTCGTAGGGGGGAACGGGAAACGCGGGATGGTCGCCCAAGTAGTAACGGGAGACCACCGTGCCCACCACCGAAGAAATCACGATGGGGCTGAACTGGGCGACGGCAAAGTCGCCCAGGATGATTTCAACAGCAAACAGGGCGCCGGCGATTGGGGCATTGAAGGCGGCGGCGATGCCGGCGGCAGCACCGCAACCGACAAAAGTTTTCAATCGCTCCGGGTTGACCTGAAAGATTTGTCCGCTGGTGGAACCCAGGGCCGCGCCGATCTGAATGACCGGACCTTCCCGTCCGACCGACCCCCCCGAACCAATGCTCAGGGCTGAAGCGATCATCTTGGCAATGGCGACCCGCGGACGAATAATCCCGTTTTTTAACACCATGGCGGCCATCACCTCCGGCACGCCATGGCCCTTTGATTCCTGAGAATAAAAATAAACGATGAAGCCAACCACCAGGCCGCCCAGGGCGGGTACCAGCAATTTGATGCTCCAGGGCAGCGTGCTCAGATAGGTGACGGCCAGCTCCGGACTGCCCCAGAACCACTTCTGAAACAGGCGGATCAAAAAAATGATTCCCACCGCACTGAATCCCGAGGCCAGCCCGATGACGACGGCCGAAATAACCACAAAGCTGTGTTCGGTTGATTTAAAACGCAGAAACCAGCGCTTCCAGCTCAGTGAAAGTTGCCGGCGAAGGCGGCGAAGGGTTTTAATCGGGTTGTTTTCGTTCATGCACGCGCTATTGTAGGCGAATTCGGCTTTTTCGAAAAGCCAATTAAATTAAAAAACAATTGCAGGTGATTGGGCTCGTTCAGGTTGCCAACCTCGGGTCAGTGCCCATGCACCTGGCATGGGAGAGGGGGACTGAGGCAACTTGAACATGACACTGGCCGTTGGTTTTGTGAACCTGCATTTTTCTCTGCCCTTTAGCCAGTCCCGAATTCGGCCCCGAAGGGACCGGCTGTTTTGCGGGTTAAAGGATTTTGTCAATCTGATTGTTTTCGCCCATCAACACGATACGTGGTTTGTGCTGAGGGATTTCTTCCTCACTCAAAAAACAATAAGAGACGATGATGATGCGATCTCCCGGTTGCCCCAGGCGCGCCGCGGCGCCGTTCAGGCCGATGACGCCACTTCCGGGACGGCCCGGGATGGCGTAGGTGGTAAAGCGCTCTCCATTGTTAATGTTGAAAACGTCAATTTTTTCGTGAGGTAGAAGACCGGCTGCTTCCATCAGGGCTTCGTCAATGGTTAAAGAACCGTGGTAATGCAGATGGGCTTCGGTGATGGTAGCTCGGTGGATTTTCGCCTTTAAAAATTCCCGCAACATCAGCATCCTTTCGGTTAGGTTAAGGCTAATAGCATCGGCGCCGGCCGCAAATTTTTTACCGGGCATTTTTTAAAGTCCAACCTTTAAATTTAGGGCAGCACGCTTCATGGAGCAAGATGTGAATTGTCCAGGGTGGCGCTCTGGGCAGATGTGGGGGAACCTGTTTGCTGCGCGGACTTTCTGCGATGTAACGATTGCCAAACCAGCCAGTGCTTTACCCGGAAATAGGCCTGTCGAACCCGCTGGGGGGACAGATGCTGTTCCCTGGCCACCGCTTTAATGGCCTCGCTCTCCTCCCCGGCAAAATCCATTGCCTGGCCAAGTAACCTTTCCACCACCATGTTGTAAAGTTCTTTGTTTTCCTGGCTAGGATCTTCGGGTTGCCAGGCAACCGGTCGCCAGTCCCTCAGATCCCAGGCGAAGCCTTTACCGGGCACATAGAGCGCCCCGATCTGATAAGGCTGATCTGAGGGAGCAGTGTCGGGAAACACGTAGATGAGCAGGGGCTTCTCCGGCGGTTCCTCGCCCGGCCAGCAAACCACCAGCCGAACCTGTTCCATGAGCTGAGCGGTGGAGAGTTGGGGCGGAAGCTTAATCTTAATCACCGTCCGTTCCGGTTCCGCATCCAGGCTGACGATCTGGTAATACACTTGAGGGATGCTATCCGGTGGTGCGGCCAGAAGCAAGGCGGCAAACAGCAAAAGAATATTGAAAGTCCGCAACAGGGTTCCCATGGCATCCTCCTGCCTGAAAGCAGGCTTTTTTTGAACGCTTGGAAGGCTTTTTATTTAACGCCTTGCGGGCCGCTCGGTGTCCGCCGGGAACCTTTGCCAGGGCAACAAATTCAAGTTTCAGAACCGTTATCCCGCGGGCAGGCGTGCGAGCAAATTGCACCGGCTAATTTCAAAAAACTTAAACGCTTAGCATGCAGGAGAAAGAAAGCATTTTGTTTTTCCCGGTGTACCCTGCAAATTTACTCGAAATGGAAAAATAAGCAAAGCGATCCATGGAACGAAAACGACTGTACTTGATTGACGGCTCGGCGGTGTTTTACCGTTCTTATTTTGCC
>RFHE01000308.1 GCA_003696445.1 Calditrichota bacterium
GCCGGATCGTCCAGGCCAAAGGGATTGTTGAAGTAGGAACCGTCCAGGGAGATGTTGTTGTACAGCCAGTTGCGCCCGGCAAAACTGAAATTGCCGTCGCTGCGCGGATCCAGACGGGTCAGGTCCCGGGTACTGCGCTTAATGGAGGGCATAGCCGCCACCTCTTCCGGCTTCACGAAAGTTCCTGCACCGGTACGGCTGCTGTTTAACACTTCATCCACCTCGGCCTCTACAACCACCTCCTCGCCGGCCACGCTCTGTTCTTGCAGCACAAAGTCCAGCCTTAATTGCTGGCCCAGCTGCAGGTACACATTCTCAACCGTTTCGTCCTTGTAGCCCAGATAGCTTACCGTAATGGTGTAGGGCCCACCAACCCGCATATTGTCGATATCGTATTGGCCCTTCTCACGGGTGGCCGTCCCATAACGCGTGCCGCTGGGTTCATGGACAGCCACCACATTGGCACCGATCAAACCGCTTCCCGATCTGTCGGTCACAATACCGCTGAGCGAAGAGGTGGTTACCCCCTGGGCAAACAGGGCAACCCAGCCCAGGGCCAGCACCAACCCGATCGCCAGCAACTTCTGACGGGTAAAATCAGTGTGCATAAAGGCCTCCTGAATTTAGTGAATGGATGAAAAGTGACTTCCGGGAAAAGGCGAGGCTGGATAGCCGCTTCCCTCGCCCGGCCGTCCGGGAAAAAATCCTCTCCGGCTATCCCGAAAACTAGGCTGGTAATGGCAGGCCTACAGGGTTACCGAAGCAGGCACCAAGATTACGGATTTCCTTTGAATTTTAAAAGACCGAAGTCAGAATTGCTGCTCTCTGCAATCTAGCTAACCGGGCAGAAAGAACCTCCTGAAGTGCCGTGTTCAGTAAATCGTTCGAATTTGCGCCTGAACCCGCAGACGCAGTGAAACTAATGGTCCTGCACCTTTCGGGAAAAGTACGAAATTGAGTACCCGAACATTATCGGCCCCAGGCAGTCCAGACCCTTTCTTAATTGGGCCTAAAAGCCGCTTCGCCCTCAGGGCAATGCCTTGGAGCCAAGCACCTCGCCATCGGCCAGGTAAACCAGGCGGCTTACTCGGGCCTTTGCGGGGATGCGAAACACGAGGACGCCTTCGCTGGATTTTCCCGGCGCCACCCGGGCCGCCGGAAAGGGGTGCGTGAAGGGATGTTTCTGTAGGGGTTGAAGCTGATCTCCGTTCACCAGATTCAGCCGAAAACCGGCCGGGTCCAGGCGCAGCGGGGCGTGGGTATTGTTGAAAGCCACCACGTAAAAGGCATCCAGCCCCTTCTTGTGTGCCTGATTGGTGATGGCCAGCGGCACCGCTTGATCCATGTCCGGCACCGCCAGTGCAGCCTGGCGGGCCCGCTGCAAATACTCGGCCGCGCGAGCATCCTGCGGACGGAATTTCAATGCCCGGGACAGATAGTATTCGGCCACCAGATAGTTGGCCGGATCCTGCTTGCCCAGCTCCAGGTAGCGCTGCCCTTTGGCCAGCATGTCGGCAAAATTCTCTGCCATGAAATCATTAAGCACCTTCTCAGCCTCGCTGTTTTCAGGATCCAGCCGGCGCGCTTCTTCCAGATAGTGCAGGGTTTTGTCGAAAAATTCTCGCTTCTGGTGATTGTTTTCCGGCGGCGTCTCTTTAAACGCCAGGGCCAGCGCCAGATACAGCCGGGTGAGCTCCCGCCGTGTTTCTGGAGAAGGATTTTCCCCGATGAGCTTCACGCCCTTTTCCACATTGGCCTCGAAGGCCCGCCAGACGTGGCGCTTCTGGTAAAACAGTTGACCCAGCCGGCAGTAAGCCAACCCCAGCTTTTCTTGCACCGCTGTCGATTGGGGCTGTGCCTTCAGAGCCTCCTGATAGTGCCTGATTGCTTGAGCATACTCGCCGCGCTGGTAGGCTGCATCCCCCTCCGCCACCGGATCACTCCCACACCCCCACAATAATACCAGAAAAATTAAAAGGACATTGGAAAGTTTCATCAGGCCGCTCCCCGTTTTTTAGTAATCTCCTGTTAAAACACGTTACCGGACAAACTTTAACCTGCTTTGCTCCACTGCTCAGCCAATTTTTACCTGTTTCTACAAAATTTATCGGAACAATCCTGCCAGATATGGCCGATTTTTTGAAAATTTTGTTTTCCTGCCGTAAATTAGGGCAAACTCTTCGAAAGGAGAGCATATGACCAACCAGATTGAGCTATTATTCCTGGGTACCGGCACCATTCTACCCAGTCCCAGAAGGAGTTGTTCAGCCACCTTGTTGCGGACACACAAGGAGCGGATTCTGGTCGATGCCGGTGCAGGTACGCTGCTGCGCCTGCGGGAAAATCACATCCACCCGCTGGAGCTCACGTACATCTTTTTCACCCATTACCACCCCGATCACGTTTCGGATTTGGTGCCGATTTTGTTCTGCCTTCGCAATTGCAGTTGGGAGGAGAATGAGGGGCACCGCCTGCGCATCTGGGGGCCGCGGGGGTTGCTCAACCACCTTCGGGGACTGGAACAGGCCTACGGGCGCTGGCTCCAGAACAGCGGCGAGGAGGTCAAGTTTTACGAGCTGAAACGCCGGCTGCTGGACTTTCCCGGGTTTCGGCTGATCTGGGGCAAGGTCATCCACAAAAACGAATCGGTGGGCTATCGTTTCGAAATCGCCGGGCGGGTGATCTGCTTCTCCGGGGATAGCGGCTACTGCCAGGAGTTGATCCGGCTGTGCAACCAGGCGGATCTGGCCGTGCTGGAATGCTCCCATCCCGACGAGCATGCGGTAGAAGGCCACCTCTCTCCCAGCCTGGCCGGCAAAATTGCCGAAGCAGCCGGGGTGAAGAAGCTGATTTTAAATCATTTTTATCCCGACGCGGAACGGAGCAACCTGGTGGAAGTGGCCAGCAAATTTTACAGCGGTGAAATTGTGCTTGCCGAAGACGGCATGAAAGTCAGCCTGCCCGTCCCGGCCACGGCCTGAACGGGGCCGCTGACGGCGCTCGCCACAAGCAGCTTGCCTCTGGTTGAGCAAGGGAGAAGCCTTAGAGATTCCCGCCGCTAAATGGTATTTGCTTTTTCCCTTTCTTTGGTTACATTTCCCCTGCCCTGGGGTCAGCAGCCCGAGTGCAACCAAGCCAGGAACCTAACGCACAAACACGCGCCGATGAACATTCCGATGACCAGGCCAGCCCGACGACCTTTAATTATTGCCCATCGCGGCGCCAACAGTTTCGCCCCGGAAAATTCCCTGCAGGCCTTTCAGGCCGCCCTGCAACTGGGCTGCGACGGCATCGAAATGGACCTGCGCCTGACCGCCTCCGGCGATGTGGTGGTGTTTCACGACCGCAGCCTTTCCCGAATGACCGGCTGCCGGGGTGTGGTCCATCGGCTCTCCCTGGCCCAGATCCGGCAGGCTTATCTGGAAGGCAATCCCGAATACCGCATTCCTACCCTCCAAGAAGCCCTGGACCTGATTGGCGACCAGGCCATGATTATCCTGGACGTGAAAAAGGAATCCTTTCGGCGCACCGGCCTGGAGGAAAAAATTCTGGAAATCGTGCGCCAGTTTCGCCTGGAAGCCAACGTCATCATTTCTTCATTCAATCCACAGGTGCTGAAATACATTGCAAGCCTGGCCCCTCAGCTGCATCTGGGCTTTATTTTTCGCAATCGCTCGCATCGGTTTTTCTCGGGGAATACGCCCCTGCGTTCTCTGCATGCCCATTACCGGGCCCTGTCCGAACGTTACATCCACCACCTGCACCAGCAGGGTTACCACATCTTCGCCTGGACGGTGGACCAGGTACGCCGGATTCAGGAAGTGCTGCGGCTGAATGTGGATGGCATAATCACCAATCGCCCGGAGGATGTATTCAGCGTGTTGCACCAGCAGCCGGTCGAAACCCTGCTGGCCGGCCGCCTGTGACTCCCCTCGCCTTCCCCGATCCTTTTTCCCCGGAAACACCCCGGGATTTGACTCCAGAAGAAAATCTCCTTAAGCTTACCGGGAACAGAGCCCAGGAGGTGCAGTGAAAGCAGACGGAACCCCATCCCCAGATGCAGAGCGGGCGGCCCTTGCTCGGGCGAAGGATCCAGAATGGTTGGCCGGCTTTCTGCTGCGCCGCTGCCGGGAAATGGATTTTCTGGCCGCCGGCATTTGCGATGCCCGTCCCCTGGAGCAGGCCGGGGAGCATCTGGAGGCCTGGCTGGAAGGCGGCCTGCACGGCAGCATGCTCTGGATGGCCCGCACCCGAAAGCAACGCCCCGACCCGAAGGCCTTCTTCCCCGAAGCCCAGTCCATCCTGGTGGTGGCGGACAATTATTACCGGGACGACGAGCCCCTGGAGCGCCCGCCAGACCAGGCCGGCATCTCCCTTTACGCCCGGGGCAGGGATTACCACAAAGTGCTGCGCAAAAAATTGCACCGCCTGCTCAAGGAGCTCCAGGCGCTCAATCCTGCCATTAAGGGCCGGGTGTGCGTGGATTCGTTCCCGCTCATGGAAAAGCCCCTGGCTCAAAAGGCCGGCCTGGGCTGGATCGGTAAACACACCAACCTGATTATTAAGGGCAAGGGCTCCTACTTTTTTCTCGGCGAAATTTTGCTGTCCGTAGCCCTGCCACCCAGCCAGCCCCTCACCGCCGAATACTGCGGCACCTGCACCCGCTGCATGGAGGCCTGCCCCACCAACGCCCTGGAGGTCCCCTACCAGCTGGATGCCCGGCGCTGCATCTCCTATCTGACCATCGAGCACGATGGGGCCATTGCCGCCGACTTGAGCAGCGACATGGGCAACTGGGTGTTTGGCTGCGACATCTGCCAGATGGTCTGTCCGTGGAACCGTTTCAGCCAGCCGGCATCCGAGGCCGATTACCGCAATCGGATTCCCGACGCCTTTTACCAGCTGGAGCAACTGGCCCGGATGAGCCAGGAAACCTTCGACCGCGTCTTTCAGGGCACCCCGGTGCGCCGGGCCGGCTACCACAATTTTATGCGCAACGTGGCCATTGCCCGCAAAAACGCCCGGCGTAGCCTGAAGCCTGCCCCTCAGTTCGGCCAGACCGAATAGAGAACCACAACTGTGCAAAAAACCGTTGTTTTCCTGCCCACAGCAGCTATATTTACGCTTCCATTGTAAACGCGCCGAACCTTTGAGCACCAGGAGTGTACCATGCGCCGTAACGCCTCCTCGCCCCACCCCATCGAAGAACAGCTTTCCCGCCGAATTCTGATTCTGGATGGTGCCATGGGCACCATGATTCAGGGCTATCGGCTGGAGGAAGAGGATTACCGGGGCACGCTGTTTGCCGATCACCCTGCCCCCCTGAAGGGCAACAACGACGTGTTGTGCCTGACCCGGCCGGAGGTGATCGGGGAGATCCACCGGGCATACCTTCAGGCCGGCGCCGATGTGATTGAAACCAACACCTTCAACGCCAATGGCATCTCCCAGCAGGACTACCAGCTGGAGGACCAGGTTTACGCCATCAACCTGGCGGCGGCACGGCTGGCTCGCCAGGCTGCCGATCAGTTCACCGAACAGACGCCGGACAGGCCCCGCTTTGTGGCCGGCTCCATCGGCCCCACCAACCGTACTGCTTCCCTCTCCCCGGACGTCAACCGGCCCGGATACCGCAACGTAACCTTCGACGATCTGGTGGCCGCCTACACCCCTCAGATCGAGGGGCTGCTGGACGGCGGTGTGGATGTGCTGCTGGTGGAAACCGTGTTCGACACGCTGAATTGCAAGGCCGCTCTGTTTGCCATTGAGCAGGTGTTTGAGCGGCGCGGCAGCCGGGTGCCCATCATGGTTTCGGTGACCATTGTGGATGCCAGCGGCCGCACCCTGAGCGGCCAGACCCTGGAGGCGTTCTGGATCTCCATCTTGCACGCTCCGCTTTTGAGTGTGGGCATTAATTGTGCACTGGGGCCACGGGAGATGCGCGCTCACATTGAACTGCTTTCCCGAATGGCGCCGGTTTACGTGAGCGTGTATCCCAATGCCGGCTTGCCCAACGAATTCGGCCAGTACGACTTACAGCCGGAGGAGATGGCGGCCATTCTGCAGGAGTATGCTGCCAGCGGTTTTGTGAACCTGGTTGGCGGTTGCTGCGGCACCACCCCGGAGCACATTCGCCTCATCGGCCAGGCGGTGGCCGAACTGCCGCCCCGCGCCATTCCCGAAATAGACCCTCTGCCTCGCTTCAGCGGCCTGGAGCCGCTGGTCATCCGGCCGGATTCCAATTTCATTAACATCGGCGAGCGCTGTAACGTGACCGGCTCGCGGCGCTTCGCCCGCCTGATTACCGAGGGTCGTTACGAGGAGGCGCTGGAAGTGGCTCGCCAGCAGGTGGAAAACGGTGCCCAGATGCTGGACATCAATATGGATGCCGGCATGCTGGAGGCCCGGGAGGCCATGGTGCACTTCCTGAATCTGATTGCTTCCGAACCGGAAATCGCCCGGGTGCCCATTGTGCTGGATTCCTCCCGCTGGGAGGTGCTGGAGGCCGGGCTGAAATGTCTGCAGGGCAAGGGGATTGTCAATTCGCTGAGCCTGAAAGCCGGGGAGGCCGAATTCCGGCGGCAGGCCCGGCTGGTGCGGCGCTACGGCGCAGGGGTCATCGTCATGGCCTTCGACGAACAGGGCCAGGCGGATACCGTGGAACGCCGGGTGGCCATCTGCACCCGGGCCTACAAAATTCTGACCGAAGAGATCGGCTTCCCGCCCCAGGACGTGATTTTCGACCCCAACATTTTTGCCGTCGGCACCGGCATCGAGGCCCATGCCAGCTACGCCCTGGATTATCTGGAAGCGGTGCGCATCCTCAAGGCCACCCTGCCCGGATGCCTGATCAGCGGGGGGGTGAGCAACATCTCCTTCGCCTTTCGGGGGAACGAGCCCATCCGGGCCGCCATGCACTCGGCCTTCCTCTACCACGCCATCCAGGCCGGCATGGACATGGGCATCGTCAACGCGGGCGCCATTCCGGTGTACGAAGAAATCCCCGCGGAACTTCGCGAGCGGGTGGAGGACGTGCTGTTCAACCGCCGGCCGGATGCCACCGAGCGGCTCATTGCGTTTGCCCAGACCTATCGGCAGGCGGAAGCAAAAGAGACCGAGGCCCAGGCCTGGCGCTCGCTGCCCGTCGAAGAACGCCTGAAACATGCGCTGGTGAAAGGCATAGTGGAATTCATCGAGGCGGATGCAGAGGAGGCCCGCCAGAAGCTGGGCTCGCCGCTGGCGGTCATCGAGGGGCCCCTGATGGACGGCATGAACATCGTGGGGGATCTGTTCGGTTCCGGAAAAATGTTCCTGCCCCAGGTGGTAAAAAGCGCCCGGGTGATGAAAAAGGCAGTGGCCTATCTGGTGCCCTATCTGGAGGAGGAGAAACGGCGCAGCGGCTCCACCCGCGGCAACGGTCGGGTGCTGCTGGCTACGGTGAAGGGCGATGTTCACGATATCGGCAAAAACATTGTGGGGGTAGTGCTGCGCTGCAACAACTACGAAGTGATCGATCTGGGCGTGATGGTGCCCACCGATCAGATTTTGAAAGCCGCCCGGGAGCATCGGGTGGATGTGGTGGGTCTGAGCGGGCTGATCACCCCCTCCCTGGACGAGATGGTGCATGTGGCCAGGGAAATGGAACGGCAGGGATTTCGCCTGCCTCTGTTAATCGGGGGGGCA
>RFHE01000309.1 GCA_003696445.1 Calditrichota bacterium
GCAAGGGAGGGACGCGCTTCGATCGAAAATGGCCCGGGAAGTCAGGGTCTGTTAAAGTGACACCTTGTGCAATGGCCGAAAAAAGGGCTCATTGGAGCCCTTACCGGCAAGCTAAAGCTTGCGTTACTTCCGCGCGCAACCGCGAATGTTTTTTCTCGTTTCACGGCTCTGCTGTGGAACGTACGGTTCTAGGAGGCTTCGCCTCGGGCGCTGGAACCAGAAAAGCGAGATCCCTCGACTTCGCGCCTCCCGGTGGTCGGGGCTGCGCTCGGGGAGACGGATGCCCTGTACTCTTGCCTTCCAGCAGGGGTCCAAACCGGAAGATTGAGCGATTTTTCCGGCGGGCATTTGCTTCATTCCGGGGCCTTTTTCAATAGTAGCGTAGAATCACCCCCAGAAGGCTCACCGGAACAGCCAGGCTCACCGCCAGCCAGAGCATGGTTTTCAGGAGCCAGGCCGCCCGTGCCCGTTTGCCGGGCGATTGGTCGGGCTTGCGGGTAAGTTGCCAGTACAGGCGGGTCGCATAGGCCTGAAACATGGCCAGCAGACCGAGAAAGGCCAGCTTCAGGCCCAGAAAAAGGAGAAACGGCTGGCTGAAAATGCGCGCCTCTTGCCGGGTGTGCAGTAACAACGCCAGTAAACCGGTAACCAGAACCAGCCCGCTGGATTCCCACAGCCAGAGGAATCGCCTGCCCAGATCCATCTGGAAACGACCGGTCTGGGAAGCGGAGCCGGAGTCCTGCGCCGAAAGGCTGGTGAGCAAATTGCTCAGGGCGAACAGCCATCCGAAAATGCACAGCAGGTGGGCCCAGCGGATCACAGCCTGGTAAATCATCGGTCAGCTCCGGCCTTCGGCAGGGGGGCTACATGCCGAAACGGTCTTTGACCTGCTCCAGCACGGCCTCATCCACCTGAGTCAGCCCGTTTTCGCGGGCAAACTGTTCAATGCCCTTGCGGGCCATGGGGCGCACAAAGGCCGGGATTTTGTCCAGGCGGGCCAGGGCCTCTGGCGTCCAGGGAATGGTCCCGGTTTCGGGCTGGGCAGGCTCCTCGATCATTTTGGCGAAGGGACAGCCGCCACCCTCCTCATCCGGGCCCGGGGAAGCTTCCCTGGGGCCGGTTTCGGACTGCACCGGCGTGTCGCCGGTGGCCAACCGTTCGCGGATGGTGGCCATCGGGCGGGATTTTTCAGCGGCCGGCCCCCCGATGCGCACCCCCAGCGAGCGAACCATCTGCGTCTCCATGGGATTGGTCAACATGGCCACCTGCCATCCGCAGCCGGGACAGGTAAACACCACCGTCAGGGTCTCGTCGGCGTCCTGCCGGGTGTTTTCCAGTTTCATGGACTCGTCACAGGCCACACACAAGAATTTCATGGCGCCTCCCGGGCTCGGGTTTGGTTGCAGTGAACCGGCCAGCCGGTTCCTACTCGTCCTTGTAAATTTTAATCACCATTTTCCCATCCGGGCCGATGTAGCCCCGGTACATTCCTTCGGTATTAAAGGGCCAGGCGACCCGGCCATGGGCATCCAGGGCGATGACGCCCCCGCTGCCCCCCAGTTCGGTGAGCTTTTTCATGATCACCAGCTCGGCGGCTTCCTTGACACTCAGCCCCTGGCATTCCATCAATTCGGAGATGGAATGGGCAATGGCCAGGCGAATGAAATATTCGCCCTGGCCGGTCCCGGACACCCCGCAGGTGCGATTGTTGGCGTAGGTGCCGGCCCCGATGATCGGGCTGTCGCCGATCCGGCCACTCATTTTGTTGGTTAATCCGCCGGTGGAGGTCCCGGCGGCCAGGTTCCCTTGCCGATCCAGCGCTACAGCGCCCACCGTGCCGCCGCCTTTCTGCTGCTTTTGCCGGCGGGCGCGCTCCCGTTCCAGGCCGCGCAGGTGGCTCTGCCAGCGCCGCTTGGTGTAAAAGTAGGCCTGCGGCACCAGCGCTATCCCCTGCGCCAGGGCAAACCGCTCCGCCCCCTCGCCCACCAGCAGCACGTGAGGCGTCTTTTCCATGACCAGCCGGGCCAGATGGATGGGGTTTTTAATGTGCATGACACCGCCCACGGCACCGGCATTCAGGGTTTTTCCGTCCATGATGGAGGCGTCCATTTCGTTGGTGCCGGCGCGGGTAAACACAGCCCCTTTCCCGGCGTTAAACAGCGGCGAATCCTCCATGACCATGATGGCCGCCTCCACCGCATCCAGACTGGAACCGCCTTTTTTCAGCACGGCATAGCCGGCCTGAAGGGCTTCGGCCAGCTTGGCCCGATAGGCCGAATCCATGGCTGCGGTCATGCTCTCCCGGCGGATGGTACCGGCACCACCGTGAATGACAATGGCGATGGGAGAATCCCCGGAGCTCGCCTTGCCACTCTGCGCCTGCAGCGGAGAAACTTCCCATCCCAGCACCAGTAAAATCAACCCGATGAACAGCAAATCATGCCAGAATTTGCGGGATGCCATTTTATTTTCTCCTGTGTTGGTTCTGCATCTCTACCGACAGGCCGTGGCCTCCACCCCCTATCGGCAAATTATCCGATTTGCTGGATATTTTTCAAGACCTGTTTCAAAGAAGATCGAAATTTCCAATCGCCCAACAATTTTTGCAGGCGCTCCAGGTCGGCCTCGCTGGCAATCCAGGTCTGCAGGCCCACGCCGGTTCGTTCCAGGGTCGGGTCCCAGGTAAAGCGGATCGTCTGGCCAGTCGGGCGGGGCAGTTGTTGCAATTGTTGCTGGACGTTCTGCTGGATGGCTTTCAGCAACGGGAAGCGGGTTTCCTCGATGCGCTGCTTCAGGGTCTGTTGCTTCTGCTGCACGGTTCGCCGATCGCCCAACAGGGCGTCCACCCCCAGCTTTTGGTAAAGCTGATCCAGGCTACTGCCGTCGCGAAGCGCAATTTCCCAGAGCTGTTCAGCCAGGTTTACAAACTCCTGGGCTTTCAGATTCAGCGATTCGGCCGCCTCCAGCCAGCAGGGGGATTCCAGGATTTTTACCGCCCGCAGTCGTTCCACCTGACGCACACTGCAGCGGGCGCTGTGCAGCCAGCGCCGCGCGGGTGCCGGCAGCTGATCGATCCATGCCAGCAGCTGGCGGATTTTGCGCACCGGCGGCACCTCCAGCAACCGGGCGGCCTCCTCGCCAACTTCGTCTCCCAGATGTGCTCTGGCCAGGCGGAGGGCACGGGCTTTTTCCACAATGGAAAGCGGTCTGGTCCAGTGGTTTACCGAAAGGGCGGACACAAACGCCCGTCCCATTTGCCCCTTCGGGAATACCTGCACCAACACCTTCCGGGGTTCCTGCCGGGCCAGCCATTCGTAGCGCCGGAACCCGTCCAGCAAGCCCACCCCATCGGCGGTGTGCACCCCGATGAGCGGCTGAACGATGCCCACTGCATCCAATTGGGCTTCCAGATCTGCATCGTTGCCAGCCATGTGGTAGTAAAGTTCCTGCAAAGGCTGCAGCTGATCTAAAGACAAGCGCCGGATGGTCATGGCATAACCTCGTTGCTTATTTGATCCCTTTTTGCCTCCCGAGAAAAATATAGGGTTTCTCTGCCGCCCAGGGCAGCCGTTTATCGGAAAGGGGTCGGCCCTTCACTCAGTTGCCGGCGGCTATTGACAAAATGAGCCAATTTCAATAAAATTAAGCGCAAACAAACCCTGATGAACCAAATGAGGGGAGGCACTGAATGAAACTTCATTTCGATTACCGGGATCTGTTTCGCGCACCAAGGCTGGCCTTCAGCGCCCAACGCATCTGGATCAACTGGCTGGGGCTTGGTGCAGCCTACCTGATTTACCTGATTTTCACCTACCTGAGTTTGCTGGTTGCCGGCCGGCCGCTGGCCAAAATCTGGGCGAAGTTCGGGCTGATGCCCTGCACCCTGGCGGTTCATGCCCCCTGGTTCAGCACCCTGATTTACCTGGTGGGGGTTGCCCTCGCCATCGCCGTCATTCTGCTGGTCAACACGGCGGTATGCCGTGCCGTTTACATGACCCTTCGCGATGAATTTTTCTACACCTGGCGCCAGGCCTATCGGTTTGCCTTTAAAAAATGGGTTTCCATTCTCGGCGCCATTCTCACCTTTCTGTTCATGATCGCCTTCTTTGTGCTCGGTGCCCTGTTCATGGGGCTGCTGGGGCGAATTCCCTATCTGGGCGAACTGGGCAACACGCTGCTGGTCATCCCCTATCTGTTTGCCGCCCTCCTACTGATTTTTATCGCTCTGGCCTTCGGGGTGGGGCTGGTGCTGCTACCGGCCATTATGGCCACCTCGGACGAAGATGCGGTGGGTGGCGTGTTTCAATCCTTCAGCACTACATTTAATCAGCCCTGGCGTCTCGTTCTCTACGGAGCAATTGCCTCGGTCATGGAGGTGGTGGCCTTTTTCGTTGCCGCTCTGGCCACCAAGTGGGCTTACCTGGTGTTCAGCGGGCTGTTTTCTGTGGGTATGGGCCGGAAATTCAGGGTGCTCTCGGAAACGGCTCTGCATATGGTGAATCGTTCCTTTCCTGAACTGCGGGACTGGCTGGAATTGCTTTTCGGCCGGGCATCGGAATGGATTTACTTCAGCCATGGGCATCCGGCCCTGGCCAGCGGTGGCTACGCACTGTTTGTGGCCGGCCTGTTCGCTCTGTTCCTCATCCTGATGGGCGGGGCCGTGCTGGCCTATGCCGAGGCTACCGGCAACGCCGGACTGACACTCCTCTACATCATCCTGTACAAAAAACAGGAAGATGAAAACCTGCTGGAACGGGAAGACGAAGAATTGAAGGAGGAGGAAGAGGAGGAAGAAAAATCCGGGGAGGCCAAAGCCGATGAGGAGGCCTCTCAGCAGAGCGAAGCCGAAAGCGAAGAGGCGAAGGGACAGGGTGAGCAGGACGCCGACAGCCCATCCGATCAGGAGGATTCGGAAAAGAAAGACCAATGAAGACGCCGGGCAAGCCGGGAAAAGGCAAGGGAATTCTTTTCGGTTAATTTGTTTTTTCTCTGACAGCAGGCGAAAACCAAATTGTCCTCCTGCTGATGGTTCAAATACGCCAGGTTGAAATCAACAATCCCCTCAACCGGGGCAATGTAAAAAGTTTGCAAGACTGTAAATTTATGCAAACAAATGTTTCGCTGGCGTAGGACTTGGGTCAACTCACCCCCCCAACCCCCTCTCTTGCAAGAGAGGGGGCGAAGGGGGTGAGTTCCCTACAAATAAAGGAATACAGGGTTGTTGATTTTGCGTAAATTGCCGTGTTTAGTTGAAAAACCTACAAGCGTAAACACCCCACTAACACAAACGACTATATGCAAATATTCGCAAGTATATTCACACTGTTTAACTTCTTAAACAGCCCCAGCGGCGGTAAGCAGCCCTCACTTTGCCTTCCTTAATGTAGCTGTGTGGGGCGGAAAAGAAAGACCAATGAGGACGCCGGGCAAGCCGCCCGGAGGTAAGAACCGATGGAGAGTTGCCCTACCACAGGCCGGTGTTGGGTTACCGACACCGGCTCTGTTTATCCGGCCCGCATCAGTTGAAACACCGTCTTCCAGGAAGGCTTCTTCCCGTACATCAGACTACCGATTCGGAACAGCCGCCCGCCCAGCCAGATGTTGATCAGGAAAGACACCACCATGACGCCGCTGGAAAGCAGATAGTCCAGCAGGGGCACGTCCACAATGGGGGTTCGCAAAATCATGATGGTGGGGGTCAGGAAAGGAATGAAAGACAGGATGCGGACAAATAGGGCATTGGGATAGACCACCACCACCAGGGCCAGCGCCACCGGCAGGATGGAGAGAATGCGCATGAACTGATTCAGGTGGTGGGCGTCCTCAGGGTCGGAAAACAGCGAGCCGACGCCCACGAAAATGGAGGCATAAAACAGGTAGCCGAGAGCAAAATACCAGACGAACAGGCCGGCGTTACGCAGGGTCAGAAAATCCACCTGATCGGGGTGAATGACCTGGCCGACGGTTAACAGGTAAGTTAAACCGATCCAGATCAAAATCTGAAACAGACCCAGGCAACCCAGCCCCACAATTTTGCCCGCCAGCAGTTGCAGGTGACTGACCGAGGAAAGCAGCAGCTCGATGACCCGGTTGGTTTTTTCCGAAAGCACCCCGTTGAAGAGGAACCCGCTGGAGGTAAAGATGCTGGTGAACAAAAACAGCACCACAATGACCGGCGCCAGGTAAGAGACCATGAAGTTAAATTCGCGGCGCTGCGAGCCCTGCACTTCAAATTTCAGAATTTCCACCGGCCGCAGCCATTCCTGAATTTTGCTTTCGGTGATGCCTTCGGCCTGCAGCCGCTGTTCCAGAATCATCATCTGCAACACCTGCCGAATGGGATCGATGCGCAGAAAACTGATCGGCAACAGGGAGTGGAATTCCACCCGTCCGCTGACAAAATAATCCGGATCAATCACCAGGTAACCTTCAATCACCTGGTCCATCAGCAGGCTGTCTGCCTTCTGCAGGAGGGCCTGGCGCATCAACGAATCGGCCACCGCTTTCATCCGGTTGTATTCGATTTCGGTCAGGTCCCGTTCTTCGCGGGTTTTGTGGAGTTGCTCGTAGGTCTCCCGCAGCAGCCGCTCGCGCTTTCTGGAAGGAGCCTGTCGGAAAATGTAGTTGCGCCGCTGTTTGATTTTGTTGTAAGCCTGATCCAGGCTGTCGTGTTTGCTTTTCAATTCGGCCAGTTGCTGGTAGTAGCCGGCCAGTTCGGCCGAGGTGTCCGGCTGGATTTTGACCAGAATCAAATCCGGCGCCGTTCCCGCGCGAGTTAAATAGCGGTTCAACCGCTCGGCCAGCATCTGGCAGTAAGCATCGGTATTGAACTCCACGCAGCCCACCACCCGGGGCTGTTCCACATCCGCCTGATTGTAAAACAGAGCGGCAATGAGCACAAAGCCGGCAAAAATGACCGGGGAGACGAAGGTCGCCAGAAAAAAGCTCCGGGAACGCAGGTTACGCCAGAATTCCCAGGAGGCGATGGTCAGGAATTGTTTCATGGGCCGGCCTCCCCGCTCTCCTGGACAATTTCCAGAAAGATGTCGTTCAGGCTGGGACGGTTGATCTCCAGGCGGGTGATGTTGACCATCTTCAGGATTTGTTCGGCGATTTCCTGAGGCTCAATTCGCTCGTCGATGTAGAGCCGGGCGGTTCCTCGCTCCTGAATGAACTTGCGAACCCCCTCCAGCTTTTTCAATACCTGCAAATTGCCTTCGGCCTCCACCACAATCAGGTTCTCCCGGTAGCGTTCCCGAATGGCCGAAAGGCTGCCCTGTAAAACGGTTCTACCGTAATTGATCAGCACAATTTCATCGCACAGGTTTTCCGCTTCGTTGAGCTGGTGCGTGGAAAGGATCACGGTTTTTTTGTCCTGCCGGGCCTGGGTAATCAATTTGCGCACCAGATCCTGGTTGAGCGGATCCAGCCCGAAAAACGGCTCATCCAGGATGAGCACGGAGGGCTGGTGAATCAGGGCCACCATCAGCTGGATTTTCTGCTGCATTCCTTTGGACAGGCTGGCGATGGCGTCTTCCATGCGATCCACCATGTCGAAGCGATCCAGCAGGCGGACCGCTTCCACCTGGGCCTTTTTGCGGGACATGTTTTTCAGCCGGGCGAAGTAGAGCAGGGTGTCGTAAACGCTGGCCCGCTGGTAAAGGCCCCGCTCTTCCGGCAGGTAACCGATGGCCGCGCGAATCCGGCGGTTCATGGGCTGCCCGTCGAAGAGGATGGAGCCTTCATCGGGTTTGATGATGTCCAACACCATGCGCAGGGTGGTGGTTTTCCCGGCTCCGTTGGGTCCCAGCAGGCCCAGCACCTCGCCCGGGCGGGCGGTAAAGCTCAGGTCCCGCAACACGTGCGCTTCCCCAAAAACCTTGTTGATTTTTTCTACGCGGATTTCCATGTGCTGTCCTGATAGGCGAATCTCATCTGGGCGGGAGGCAGCTGTTTTAAAGCCTCAACAAACCGCCCGGCGGCCTCCTCGGGCACCTGTACCAGCGCGGTAATCTCCTCTCCGTAATCGGCGCTGACAAGCTGCGCGCCGTGCCGGCGCAACACCTGCTCAACCTGCCGGGAGAGTGAGTAGGGATACTGCAGCCGAAAGCTCTGGAAGCGGCTGAAAGGCACCCGCTCTGCCTGCAGAATGGTCTGTTCGGCACAGGCGCTGTAGGCACGTTTCAGTCCACCGGTCCCCAGTTTGATCCCCCCGAAGTAGCGGGTCACCACCAGCAGTACCTGCAGCAGCCGGTATTTTTCCAGCATGGCCAGAATGGGTCGGCCGGCGGTGCCGGATGGCTCCCCGTCGTCGGAAAACCGATAGTGATCCGGGTCGATGCGATAGGCAAAACAGTTGTGGGTGGCATCGTGGTATGTCTTGCGAATGTCCTCCAGGGCGGCCTCGGCCTCCGCCACGCTCTTTACCGGAAGCAATTGACCGATGAACAAAGACCGCTTTTCGCGCAACTCGCAGGAAACCGCCCGGGTGATGGTAAAAAACGATTCGGTCATCCAATCCTCTTTTCAGGGTCAAAAAATATAATCCGGGCTCTCTAATTTGTCAAGGTTTGGCCGGGAAGGTCGGCCGGAC
>RFHE01000310.1 GCA_003696445.1 Calditrichota bacterium
AACCCTCCTTCCTCAGCCCAGGGTGCGGCTCGGGAGCTGCATTAGAAAAACATCCGGGCCAGCAGGCCGGCCAGTAGCAGAGAGAGCGCTGCCCGCTCCAGCCAGATGACCAGCAGCTGCGGGATGCGCAGCGGAATTCGTGTGGACAGAATACAGGGGATGGAAGCGCTGAAGAAGAGAATGCTGGCGATGGACATCACCGCTACAGCAAAGCGGGTCGCTGGGGCAGCCTGATTGACCAGCAGGGCGGGAAGAAACATTTCCGCCACTTCCAGGGCGGTGGCTTTGGCTGCCAGCAGCGGCTCGGGAAGTCCCGCCAGGACGGCCACCGGCCAGAACAGAACGCCCAGCCAGTCGAACAGCGGAGTGTGCCGGGCGGCCAGCAAGCCCAGCAATCCAACGGACATGATGCCGGGCAGAATGCGAACCACCATGGCCAGCCCGTCCTTCAGGTTAGTCCAGATGCAGCGCTGCAGCGGCGGTGCGTTTCCGGCTGCCTCCAGCGCCGCACGCCAGGCCCTGGCCAGACGGGATCCATCGCTCTCGGACCCCGTGCCGGATTTCTCCGCCCGCCGATTGGTCTGCTCAAAATGGCGCAGCGGCCACAACCGAACGGTCAGGGCGGTGACGGCAAAGGTAACCAGCAGGGTGGTCCAGAAAAACAGGTTCCACCGGCCCATCAGCCCGCAGGTGCGAGCCACAATGACCATGAAAGTCACCGAAACCGTGGAAAAGCCGGTGGCGATAATGGCCGCCTCCCGCGCCGTGTAGCGCCCGGCCAGATACACCCGGTTGGTGATTAACAGTCCGATGGAATAGCTGCCCACAAAACTGGCCAGCGCGTCGATGGCCGAGCGGCCCGGCGTGTGAAACAGCGGCCGCATGACCGGCTCCATCAACACCCCGAAAAACTCCAGCAGGCCGTAATCCACCAGAAAGGCCAGGAAGATGGCGCCGACCGGAACGATCAATCCCACCGGAATGCTCAATTTGTCGTACAAAAACGGCAGTACCTCTGGATCGGTGAGCCAGGCCGGTCCCCGGTGCAGCATTCTCAACAGGCCGGCGGCCAGGCCCAGCAGGCAGAGCAGGGCCCAAAGCCATCGGCCGGGGCTGCGCTGTTGCCGCAATTCCCATCCGGCCAAAAGGGTACCGGCCAGCAAAACCCCCAGCGCATAGTAAGCGCTGGCCATCGGCCAGTGCCGGCGCAATCCGCTGATGAGGTGATCCAGCGGGATGCTGCTGCGCCCGCCCAGAGAAACGGGTAGGAAAAACATCCCGATGCCCACCAGACTGAATCCTACAAACCGGAGGGCAGCGGCGGATAGGCTCTGCTGCTGTCCATCTGCCATGCCAGAAGGTATTCTTCCGGCGGGGAATCAGGCAAGAGGGGAGGCGATTTCACCAACCCTGCCGGTCCTCAATGACAGTTTCCGGTAAGGGAAGAACAGCCTTTACGGTTGGGAGGGGGAAATGACGTTCCCCACTTAAATTTTGTTTGCCTTCCCGTGGTTGCAGAAGTCATTTTTCCATGTTTAATTTTTACTTGCCAAAAGACAAATTCCTGGTGAGTGTCGGGCAAGAAAATATTTTTGGTCAAACCCATGGGAAATGTCCAGCACTACCGGCAGGGGGAGCATTTCAATCAGGGTTTGTTGTCTGAACAAACTGAGGTTTTGCGGCTTCTGAGTTCATCGCAGTTTCGACTGAAACAGAAGGTGCACTTTTTCTCCCCCGCATTCCTTTCATCGATTGGCCAGGGAGGATGTTTGTGACCCGCACCATGCACTTGGCTTTGGTGTTCTGGATGCTTGCGGCAAGCGCCGGGATCGATGCCCTTACCGCTCAATCCGTTTCCCGTCCCTTTTCCGCAGGTTATCTGCTCGTTCGGGAGGTGGGGGACAAGGAGGATTCCCTGGCGCTGCGCTGGTTGGAGGGTCATCCTGGCTGGCAGGTTCTGCAGATTTCGGCATCCCGTTGGAGCGCAACCCTGCCCCGGGTGCTCTGGATTCATCTGCCGGACTCGATGGACTGGCAGCGCCTGGAAAAAACGCCGGAGTTACGCGCGCGGCTGCTGAATTATCTGAACAATGATGGTCGCCTGCTGCTGACCGGCTACGGGGCCCTTGTGCCCCACTGGTTGGGAAGGGAAGCCCAGGCCCCGGAAGTGCATGCTCGCCAGATCAAGGATAACTGGAACTTCGACAAGAAAGGCCTGCAGAGTTTTCGCGGCCACCCGGTTTTTGCCGGCCTGTTTGGCGGCACCTTCATTTTTGATGGCGACCGAGACCAGCGCCTCCCCCTGATCGGTTATTTTGGAGACCGCTATCCGGAAAACGGACGGGTAGTGGCGGTAGAAAAATCCTACATCACCGTCCACGACACCAGCCGTTTGTTGGTGGAGTACCCGGCACCGGGCAAGATGCTGGCCGTGGGAGGCCTGGTGTATTTTGCCCGGACCAACCGGCTGGCTTATCGGCTGGATAAATTTCTGGAGAACTGTTTCCTTTACCTGGCCGATTCCCTCCTGAATCCGCCGCCTACCTACTGGCAGAAGTACCGGTTACAGCCAGTGGAGGGGGACCCTGCGCCCCTGTCTGTTCCCGCCGAACAGCCCCTGCAGATCGATCGATTGCCTGCCAGCGGACTGGAGCTCACGCGCGATCCGGCTACGGAAAACTATTTCGATCTGGCCGGACGCCGCGCCCTGATCATGGGCAGGGAAACAGGCGGGATCGAGGAGTTCTGGGTACATCCGTTTCGCATTATACGGGATTTGCAGGTGGGATTGCAGGTGGGCGACTCGCTGCTGTGGCTGGATGCCCTTCCGGCCAGCGTGCAGATTCGCCCTGAGGCGCTGCTGCGGCAATATCAGACACCGCTGGGCCGCCTGCGCGAACTGGTCTTTGCCGACTTCAAATTTCCGGGAGGGTTCCTGCAGTTCGAGGCGGACTTCTCCCGGAAGGCCGTGCTGATCCTGCGCTTCCGCAGCGACCTGCGCTGGATGTGGCCCTACAACGCCGGAGCGCTGGGCGACCTGCATTACGGGTTCCATGCACCTTCCGGTACGGTGCACATCCAGGACCCCAGCGGGGATTTTTATTGCCTGTTCGGTGCCGCCCGCCGCCCGAAGGCCCATCTGATCGGCCCCTTTGCACAGCTGCAATGGGATCCTGTCCGCCAGGCCTTCTGGGGAACGAAAAGTGAGGAAAATCAGGTGTATGCCGGACTGGCCTATCCTCTAGGCGGCGAGGGAGGCTCCTCGCTGCGCTTTGTGATGTCCGGCAGCAGCAGGGGCCGCGGGGAGGCCGAGGCTGCCTGGAAGGCACTGATTTCCGCTCCCGGCGATCGCTATGAAGCGTTCGTCCAGCATTACCGCGGCCTGCTGGATAGCATGCTGATTGTGCGCTCCCCGGATGAACAATTCAATCGCCTCTGGAAGTGGGCGCTGGTGGGAACCGATCGCTTCTGGGTCCATACGCCCGGACTGGGTACCGCGCTGGTGGCCGGCTACGCCACGACCGCCCGGGGATGGGATGGGGGCCAGAAAATCAGCGGGCGGCCCGGCTACGCCTGGTACTTCGGGCGAGATTCGGAATGGAGTGGGTTTGCGATCGATGACTACGGGGATTTCCCCATGGTTCGACACCAGTTGGCGTTTCTGCAGAAATTTCAAGACCTGAACGGCAAAATTTTTCACGAAATCTCCACCAGTGGCGTGGTGCATTACGATGCGGCGGATGCTACCCCGCTGTATGTGATCCTGGCCGCCCATTACGCCCGCGCCTCCGGGGATGTGCCCTTCATCCGGGAGAGCTGGCCGCACCTGAAGAAGGCTATGGATTTTCTGTACAGCACCGATAGCGACGGAGACGGGCTGATCGAGAACACCAATGTGGGGCATGGCTGGGTGGAAGGCGGCCGCCTGTGGGGTGCCCACACGACCTTTTACTTGGCCGGCCTGTGGGCACAGGCCCTTGCCGATGCCGC
>RFHE01000311.1 GCA_003696445.1 Calditrichota bacterium
ACGCTGAACAGGATGGCCAGAAAGCGGATAAAATCCTCGGCGGAGAGCAGCCGTCCGGCCAGGACCAACTGGCCGCCAAACCAGAGCACACTGGCCATAATGCCGATGCCCAGCGTTTCCGATAGCGGGCCGGAGAGGCGGTTCAGGCGGACCTGCCGCAGCACCGCCCGGAAGTGGGCCTCGGTCTTCCGGCGGAACCGATCAATCTCATAGGCTTCCATGCCGAAGGCTTTTACCACCTTGATGCCGGCAATGGTTTCCTGCAGAATACTGGTCAAGTCGGCAATGCGCTCCTGTACCCGGTGGCTCTTGCGTTTCAGGCTCTGGCCGATTTTCTGAATGATGAAACCGCTGAGTGGGATGACCAGAAAAGCCAGCAGGGTAAGCTGCCAGCTGATGCTGACCAGCAGGATCACAAAAATCAAAATGAGCAGCGGATCGCGGATGATTTTTGTGAAGCTACGATTGACCGCTACATTCAGCGCATTGATGTCGTTGGTAATCCGCGAGATGAGATTGCCGGTTGAGTACCGCTCGAAGAACTGCAGCGGTTGACGGACCACGTGTGCGTAGAGCTGGTCCCGGAGATCCTTAATGACCCGCTGTTCGACAAAACTGACCAGAAACGCCTCGCCGAATGCAAAGGCGTTTTTGAGCAGAAAACCGAGGAACACCAGCAGGGCAAGAATTTTCAGCATCTCCAGCCGATCTTCGCGCCGAATCAGTGTGGCGGTTCTGGCTTTCAGCCAGTCGTTCAGATTCAGAATACCGGCCGAGGCGCCCTCCTCTGGAACCGTCTTCTCCACAGCCGGTTGCTCCTGAAACAACGTGCTGACAAACGGCGCCACCAGCCACACGCTCAATGTGTTAAACACAATAAAGCCAAAATTGAAAACCAGAATCAGCCCAATGTGCCCCAGATAGGGGCGCAAATAAGAGAGAATCCGGCCGTAGAGGCGAAGACTATTCTGGGTGCTGGGGGTGCTCATCTCACCGCAAAGGGGCTGGCGTGTAGGATGGACGGATGGTGCCGCCGGTCCATTCTGTCTGCTCTGTGAATTGGCCGTTTCATCTGCATCCTGTTCTCTTGGCGACGGGCGCCTACATTTTAACACATTCGTTGGGGAAACACAATTTGGGAATCTGTCCCTGCCGCTGGAGAAAAAGCGCCGGATGGATTGCTTTGCCGCCCCCGGCCGCTTATTTTGCCAGCCAGCAATCAAAACTTGAAACGGATTTTCGATGGCCAGGCTTGTCGTCAGCAACGCGCAGGGCGAAATTTTTGAACTGCCCGAATTTGAGATGGTGGGCATGAACCTGGATCGGTGCCTCCGGCCGGCCCCCAGCGAGTTGATCCCCCTGCCCTACGGCAGCGATCTGTTTCAATTGCCCGACCGGATTGCCCTGGGCTACCATCCGGCAAGCGATAAAGTGGTGCCAGTAAAGGAATACCAGGGCGAGCGGGTGTTTCCGGTGGCGGCTTTCATGGCCCCAGCGCACCTACAATTTTTGCGGGCCGCTTACCGAACGCCGGCCGGCGCCCCACGCCTGTCCCTTTACGCTTACACGGCTGTTGGCTGGGAGGACGGCGAATTTGTGGTACCGGCCACCAGAATCGATGCCGACATTCGCCAGGACCCGGCCCACGTGAACCTGCGCCTGGTGGACAATGAGGCCCGCAGGTTGCTCAGGCGATATCCGAACAATCGGTTGGCGGCGCATTTAATCGAAAACTGCGTTTTCCGCTACGGCTGCCCCGCGGCGCGGAATTTTACCCTGGGCCGATTTGAACTGCCCCTGCCGGCCTCGCCGGGATGCAATGCCGCCTGTGTGGGCTGCATTTCCGAACAGCCCCGGGAGAGTCAGGTCACCCCGCCCCAGGAGCGCATCACCTTCACTCCCACACCGGAGGAAATCGCGGAAATTGCCGTCCCGCACCTGGAGACGGCGCCGGCAGCGGTGGTGAGTTTTGGCCAGGGCTGCGAGGGCGAACCCTTGCTGGTGGCCGATGTGCTGGCCGAAGCCATCGCCTTGATTCGGAAGCGAACCTGCCGTGGGGTCATTAATCTGAACACCAATGGAAGCGACCCGGCGGCGGTGGAACGCCTCTGCCAGGCTGGCCTGGACAGCATCCGGGTGAGCATGAATTCCGCGCAGGAAGCCTGCTACCACGCCTACTACCGGCCGCGCCATTACAGCTTTCAGGATGTTGTAGAGTCGCTGCGCGTGGTGCGCCGCTACGGGCGGTGGGCCTCCATTAACTACTTCGTCTTCCCGGGCCTGACCGACCATCCCGAGGAGATGGCTGCCCTGGCCCGGCTGGTTGAAACCACCGGCCTGAATATGGTCCAGACCCGTAACCTGAACATCGATCCCGACTGGTACATGGAAGTGCTCAATCTCCGTTCGATGCCCGGGGAACCCACCGGCATTCCCGCCTGGCTGCGCTGGCTCCGCCAGAGCTATCCTCAGGTACGGCTGGGCTACTTTAATCCACCCAGAGAGGTCATCCAACAGAGTCTGGCACCGCCGGCAAATTCGGCAAAGGCGGCAGGCTCATCTCGCTAAGAAAAAAGGCAGCCCACTCGCTGCGGGCTGCCTGAATGCACCTCACAAACTCCGGCCGGTTACCCTCAGCTGCCCATCACCCGTTCAATGGCCTGGCGAATGGTCTTTTCGTTGAGGTTATGGCCGTCCATTTTAATCTTAATGTTACCGCGGGAATCCAGAATCACCATGCCATGGCTGTGAAAGCCCAGCTCCTGAATGCGCCGCTTGTTGGCCGGCGAGGTGGCATCCAGAATGGTGACCATCAGTTCATCCCCGTAATCTTTTGCCACACCATCCACGATGGTTTCTACCCGCTCGCAGATGGGTCAGCCGGGGATGGCGTAGTACACAATTTCGGCCTTGATCCGCTTGGCATGGGCCTGGCCATCCTTGCTTTTGCTGCAGGCTAGCAGGGCACCCATTGCCAGCAGAACAGCCAGAACAAGTCCGCTGAATTGCCTGGTTCGGTTCATCCGACCTCCTCCAAAATTCAATTGGTCGTTTTTCTGTGTGAGGTGCACTTAAAATAATACCGTCGCCGGTACCGATAAAGCATTTCCCGAAAATCCATTCAATCGCCGGCGGCCTGCACAATGGTGCCCTCCTGCAGGAGTTTTTGAATCTCCTTTTCGCCGAGGCCCAGGCTATGCAGAATGGATCGGCTGTGCTCCCCCAGGGCCGGCGCCTGAGCGTCCTCTTCAGGTGGAAACACCGGCGGCCGGGTTCCCACCAGCAGCGGATTGCCTTCCACCATCTGCTGGTAAAACAGGCCTCGTTCTCCCAGATGGGGATCCTCTCCCAGCTCGTCCAGATCCAGCACCGGGGTTAAACACACATCGGCGTCGGCGGCAAGCGCCACCCACGCCTCTCTGGTCTTTTGTTGGAAGATTTTCTGCAGGTTCTGTTTCAGAGTGGTCTGGGTTTGCCCGGGCTCGAACTGCCGGTCAATCCATTCCGGGTGTTCAATCAGCTGGCAAAACTGCTGCCAGAATTTGGTTTCCAGGGCGGCCAGGGCGACGAATTTACCGTCTTTGCAGCGGTACACGTTGTAGCAGGCCAGGCTACCGGAGAGGGGTCGCAGATGGGCTTCCAGGCCGGCCGCCCGGTGCGCCAGATGCAGGCCGGTAAAGGGCAGCAGCCCATCCAGCATGGCCACATCCAGCCACCGGCCCTGGCCGGTGCGCTGGCGTTCAACCAGGGCGGCCAGCACGGCCATGACGGTGAGGTAAGCGCCGCCGGCCACATCCCCGATCTGGATTCCGGGAATTACCGGCCGGCCCGCTCCATCCCGATTGTCGCCCAGAATGCCGCTGAGGGCAATGTAATTGAGGTCGTGGCCGGCCCGCTGCGCGTACGGTCCCTTCTGGCCGTAGCCGGTTACCGAAGCGTAAATCAGCCGCGGATTGACCTGCCTCAGGCTCTGGTAATCCAGCCCCCATCGGGCCAGAAACCCGGGCCGAAAGGATTCGATGAGCACATCGGCTTGAGCTACCAATTTCTGGAGCAGCGATCGGCCGGCAGGCGTATGAAAGCGAACCGCCAGGCTCTTTTTGTGCCGATTTACGGCCAAAAATCCGGCCGACATTTCGCCCAGGTAGGGCGGGTAAAACCGCATGGGATCGGGATGATCGGGGTCTTCAACTTTAATCACCTCGGCGCCCCAGCCGGCCAGAATCATCCCAGCCAGCGGACCGGGGTACAGCCGGGCCAGTTCCAGCACCCGCACCCCGGCCAGAGGCCCTTTCCCTCGCGAATCCTGCACGGCTTCCTTCACGGAAAGCTCCTTGGTCTGAGTTCACCTCTCCTTGAGTGGCCGGAACAGCTTGATGAAGCGCATCAGTTCGCCCACGTTGGAGACCTTGACGCGCCCCATCAGGAAGGCGGTCTGGGCGCTGGTACGGCCCAGTTCGATGTCCAGATAGGTGCTGGCTTTGGTTTTGACCACACATCGGGGCTGCCCGTGCAGGCCGGGCGACACCAGGCAACGCCCCTTCTCGATGGACACAGTGAAGTCGCCTCCCCCCTCGCCGGAGAGCACAAAATGAATCACCGTCTGATAGTCGCCGGCGCGATCGGTGCGAAAGCGATCCGGCAGGCCGGCAATGGCCTGGGCAGCCGTTTCCGGGCAGGTGGCCGCTTTCTGAGTGGCCGTTTGATCTTCAACAGGCGGGGTTTCCGCTGGTTCCTCCCCGGACTTGCCGTCCCGGCCGGTCCGGGGAACAAATTCAACCCCGTCAATCAGAATGCGAGCGATAATCTCCCGCATGATTTCGGAGGTGCCGCCCACGATGGTCCCTGCCCGGGCGTCGCGAAACATCCGGGCTATCGGATATTCTTCCATATAGCCGTAGCCACCGAAGCACTGCAGGCACTGGTCGGCCACCCGAACGGCCAGCTCGGTGGTGTGCAATTTGGCCATGGAGCATTCCTTGACCGCCGGCAGGCCCTGCTGGTAGAGCCAGCAGGTGTGGTAGGTCAGCTGCCGGGCGGCTTCCAGTTCGGTGGCCAGATCTGCCAGGCGGTGGCGCAGCGCCTGAAACCGGGCCAGCGGCCGGCCGAAGGCCTGGCGGTTGTGGAGGTAATTCAGCGTGAGCTCGAGGCAACGCTCACTGCCGGCCACTGCCAGGACGGCTGCCACCAGCCGCTCCAGCTGAAAGCAATCCATGATGTAAAAAAAGCCCTGGTTTTCCTCCCCGATGCGCTGCTCGGCAGGCACCTGCACATCCTGAAAGCTCAATTCTGCGGTATCCGAGCAATGCCAGCCCAGCTTTTTCAGGCTGCGGGCCGAGACCCCCGGGGCCTGGCGATCCACCACAAACAGGCTCACCCCGCCAGCACCGGCCTCGGGATCGGTTTTGGCCGCCAGCACAATGAAATCCCCGGAGTCGCCATTGGTAATAAACGTCTTGGCGCCGTTAATCAGGTAAACATCGCCTTCCCGCACCGCCCGGGTCTGAATGGCCGCCACATCCGAACCGGCATTGGGCTCGGTAATGGCCAGGGCGCCGATTTTTTCGCCCTGAATGGCGGGCACCAGATAGCGCTGTTTGAGTGCCTGGCTGGCAAACTTGTACAGGTACATGGAGGCCATGTAAATGTGCACGCTCACGGCGGCGGAAAAGCCGCCCAGGCCCGGCCGGGCCAGCTCTTCCAGAAAAACCACCGAAAAGAAAAAATCGGCTTCGCTGCCCCCGTACTGTTCCGGGTAAGGGATGCCCAGAAAGCCCTCCACCCCCATGCGCTGCCAGATTTCCCGGGGCAGGCGCCCTTCGGCCTCCCACCGGGAGAGCTGTGGTTCCACCTCCCGCTGCATGAACTGGCGCACCGTCTGGCGAAAGGTCTCGTGGTCCTCAGTGAAAAAAGGGGAACGCACCATGATTTACCTCCTGAATGGCCACTCCGTTTAGCTGGTCAGGCTGAGGCGAGTGGTTACCGGCGGTGGAAAGACTCGCCGCGCCGGACCTTTTCGGCCAGCAGTTCGGCCGGCGTAAATCGGTTGCCAAACCGTTGTTCCAGCTCGCGCAACCGATTAAAAATGGCCTCCCCGCCCTCGGCATCTACATACCGGAAGGGCCCGCCACGGAAGGGCGGGAAGCCCAGCCCCAGGACCGCACCAACATCCCCATCCGAGGGGGAAAGCAAAATCCCGTCCTGCAAGCAATGGATCGCTTCGTTGACCAGAACCAGCACCAGCCTGTTCTGAATCTCTTCCACCGGGTGGCGTTTCCGCTTGCGGCCGCCGAACAGGCGGTACACCGCCGGATTGACCTCTCGCCTGCCCTTCTTGCCTTTGTACAGGTAAAAGCCTTTGCCCGTTTTGCGCCCCTTAAAGCCCTGGGCAACCAGTTTTTCCATGGCATCGGTGGCGGTTACGCCCCGTTTGGCAAACAACGGGGCCAACACCCGGGAAACATGCGCCCCCACGTCGATGCCCACCTCATCCATCAGCTTAAAGGGACCGACCGGAAAACCGAACTGGCGCATGACCCGGTCGATGTACGGGATGTCCCCGCCTTCCTCTAGCAAAAGCAGCGCCTCGTTTAACAGTGGCGCCAGAATGCGGGTGGTGTAGAAGCCGGGGCCGTCGTTCACCACAATGCAGGTTTTTCCCTGCTGTACGCCAACCTGATAGGCGGTGGCGGTGACCCAGGCCTCGGTTTTGGGGGTCACCACAATCTCCAGCAGGGGCATTCTGGGCACCGGGGAAAAATAGTGCATTCCTACCACCTGGGTGGGGCGGCTGGCGATTTTGGCAAGCTTTTCGATGGGCAGAGAGGATGTATTGCTGGCAAAGATGGTCTGTTCGCCGGTTTCCAGCTCCACTTCGGCCAGAACGCGGCGTTTCAGCTCCAGGTCCTCGAATACGGCTTCGATGACCAGATCGACCCGGTCGAAGCCGTGGTAGTCGGTCACCGGGGTGATGCGGCTGAGAATCTGATCCCGCTGGAAGGGCAACAGGGCCCGCTGCCGGACCCGCCGGTCTAGGGCCTGGTAAATTTGCCTTTCCGCCCGGCCCAGGGCTTCCAGACTCACGTCCTTGAGCACCACCTCCAGGCCGCTGGTAGCGGAAACCTGAGCAATGCCCGAGCCCATCAGGCCGGCGCCCAGAATGCCCACCCGTTTTACCGGACGGACCTGATCTGCCAGGGGATTTTTCTTGCGGGAATTGATCTCGAAAAACAGCTGAATGAGCGCTTTGCACTGGGGCGTGCGCATCAGTTGGTCGAAATTGCGGGCCTCCACTTCCAGACCGGCCTTCATGCCCCGGGACATGCCCACTTCCACGCATTCCAGAATTTTGAACGGCGCCGGGTAATTGCCCATGGTCTGCCGGGCCACCATCTGACGGGCTTTTTTAAACAGCAGTTTTCTGCCCAGGGGGTTGGCTTCCAGCACCCAGGTGGTCAGGGTGCGCCGGGGCCGGCGCGGCTTGCTGCCCCGGTTTAAATCGCGCACGGCGGCCAGAGCCGCTTCCACCACCCCGTGGGGATGGAACAACTCGTCCACCAGCCCCATGCGCAGCGCCTGGCGCGGGTACACGTTTTTGCCGGTCAGCATCATATTCAGGGCCCGCTGAATGCCGATCAGTCGCGGCAGGCGCTGGGTGCCCCCACCGCCGGGCAACAGCCCCAGCCGCACTTCGGGCAGGGCCAGTACGGTGGCCGGGTCGTCGCTGGCCACCCGGTAGTGGCAGGCCAGGGCCACTTCCAGACCGCCTCCCAGCGCCGCCCCATGGATGGCCGCCACCACCGGGCGGGGAAACGCCGCCAGCCGATTGAGCACGGCATGTCCCCGGCGGCTCAGTTGCTTGGCCTGGCCGGGTTCGTTCATTTTCAGAAACACATCCAGATCCGCCCCGGCAATAAAGTTGTCCGGCTTGCGACTGGCCAACACGACGCCTTCCACATCCGATCGCCCTTCCAGCTCGTCCAGCAGAGCGTCGAATTCATCGACCAGTTCCGGGGAAATTTTGTTGATCTTCTCGCCGGGGTAATCCAGCCACAGGATGGCAATTCCCTCACGCAGTTCCAGCTCAGTAAACTTCATTCGATTCAGACCTCCAGCGTCGCAATAAGCAAGTAGAAACTGTCCCCTGGTTCGGAGAACTCAATTCAGTCGTTCCAGCAAGATGGCGTTGCCGTGGGCTCCGGCGGCACAAGAGGCCACCAGGGCAAACTGCCCGTCTTCCTGGGTCAGCCGGTTGACCGCCGTGGTAACCAATCGCGCGCCGGTGGCTCCGAAGGGATGGCCGATGGACAGCGAGCCACCCCAACGATTCAACTTGTCCAGAGGAATTTCGCCGACCGGCTCGCTGCGCCCCAGCTTTTCCTGCGCAAACTGGCGGGAGGCCAGGCACTTCAGGTTGGCCACCACCTGGGCGGCGAAGGCTTCGTGCAATTCAAACACGTCGATATCGTTCAGGGTCATGCCGGCCCTGTCCAGCACGCGGGGAATGGAATAGGCCGGGCCCAGAAGCAACTCTTCGAAGGGATCCTGGGCCGAATAGGCGTAAGCGCGCAGGGCAGCGCGGGGCCGATAGCCCAGCCTTTCGGCTGCCTGGCGGGACATCAACAGGGTAACCGCCGCCCCATCGGTCAGAAAGGACGAATTGCCGGCGGTTAAAGTACCGTGAGGCTTCACAAAGGCCGGGCGCAGGGACTGGAGCTTTTCCAGCGTGCTGTCCGGCCGCGGTCCATTGTCCCGTTCCACCGGTTGAAAATCCGGCGGCACCAGCGCCGGCACCACTTCCCGATCCAACAGGCCTTCTTCGATGGCCTTCGCCGCCAGTTGGTGGCTGCGCAGCGCATACTCATCCTGTTCCCGCCGGGTGACCCCGATCCGGGCAGCCAGGCGGTCGCAATCCTCGCCCATCGTCCGCCGGGTGGAAAATTCGGAAATGGAAGGGATTTCCGGAAGCAGATCCCGCCAGCTCAGGCCGCGCACCAGTTTCCAGTAATCCTTCCAGCTACGGAACTTACGCGATTCTACCAGCCGCTGGCGAAACCGCTTGCGAAAACGAATGGGAATGTCGGTCAGGCTTTCGGTGCCCCCGGCAATCGCCACCTCGGCCTGCCCGGTAGCAATGAGATCGGCGGCCGAGGTAATGGCCTTGTTGGCCGAAATGCAGGCCAGGGACACGGTATAAGCAGGCACCGAGTGGGGGATGCCGGCCGCCAGCGCCGCATCACGGGCCACATTGCTGTTGTTTACGTTTTGAATCACATTGCCCAGAATCACAAAATCGACCTGCTCGGCCGGCAATTCCGTTCGATCCAGAAGGGCCTTCAGGGCCATCCGGGCCAGGTCGTAAGCGGTCAGGTCCCGGTAGCCGGTGCCGGAACGCTGAAACGGAATGCGAACGCCTTCCACAAAAACAACCTCTCTCTCCGGGCGGTTGGAAGATGCCATTGTCTGTACTCCTGCTTTCAATTTAGAAGGGTAAGTTACTGTTTAATCGAGAGTTTTAAAATGTTTTTTCCACTTCCGGCGCCACCCCGGCTGGTGCTTAAATTGTTCCCTGCAGGTAGATGGCTTCAGGGCCCATCCGCGGCCATGGGCTCGGGAAAACACAAAATTTAACGACCACGCCCCCCTGCGGGGTAAACCGGCTTACAGAGGAGGCGATTTTGACCCCTTTTCGAAAGAAAACCGCTCTGCTCATCGTCCTGGTCACCGTCATGGGACTGGCTTCCAAGTTCGCCTTCCACAACCATTACCTCAACAATTACCTGGCCGGTGTGTGGTACGTGGTCTTCTGGATTCTGGTGGGCGGCTGGCTGTTTCCCGGGCGCAGGCGGGCGGGCACCATCGCCCTTACTGTTTTTCTTGCCACCAGTGTGCTGGAGTGCTTGCAGCTTGTCAACCCACCACCGCTGGCCTGGGCCAGATCGTTTCTGCTCGGCAAAATTTTACTGGGAACCAGCTTCGCCTGGTGGGATTTCCCTCACTACCTGCTGGGCGCTGCCGTCGGTTACGGGCTGCTGGTCGGCCTGCAGCGCCGCTGAACGGTGTGCTGGCGAAACCGGCCAGGCTCCTGGCACCTCTGGGCCACCTTTTCCGCGAATTTCTTCTTAATCATTGCTTGTATGTGTTCGACTATGTTAAGAGAACCCTATTGGCGTTGCGGGGTATAATCAAGTGATTAATGTGGGAAGGCAGGAGCACTAATGGAACGGTTCATCGAACTTTTTTCACAAATCGACTATGTTGGCGTGGCCATTGCCGTGTTTTTGGTAATTCAGATCGCCATTCTATTGAGAATTCGGGACATATTGAATGGCATAGCCACCCATTTGTCGCGCATCAATGCCTATTACCAAGCCTCTCCGACTTTTATAGAGGAAGGGGAAGAGGAGTACGACGAAGATGAGATTGAATTGCCCGAAGTGTGCCAGTTTTGTAAGCACCGGGTGGCTTACATCGGTAGTGGCAACACGGCCCAGAACGGCGAAGAAATTTTTTACCGTTGTGCGTTACTAAATAAGGAAATCGAGCCGACCGACTCCTGCCCGCACTTTGAGTACGACGAATATTTAATGGAATAAAATAAGGGGCATCGCCTGCATCACGAAAAGGGAGAAAGGGGCGGGTAGCCTTCTCTCCCATCGAGTGCCTCCTCACCGAGATGTCGGGCGATGCCCCTTATTTTATTCCCGTGGAAGATTTTTTGCAAGCCTTTCTAAACACCAATTTCTTGAAATCGACCTATTTTTTGCCGCTACTCAGATAAGGCAGAGCCTCTCGGGCATTCAGGCCACACACCGTTTCGGTTTGGCTGAGGGCAAAGGCAAATGCCATGCGGGTGGTGTTGTGCCACAGGCCGTAGCCTCCATCGGGCGAGAGGAGGATGACTCCCCCGAGGCCATTCACGCGGCGCTGCAGGAATTGGACAGCCTGCTGAGCAGCCTCCTGAGGCGGGTGGGCAACCAGCAGGTCGCAGGCGGTTTTGCTGAGCAGGGCCGAGATAATCGACTCGCCCCAGCCGGTTGCCGAGGCGGCCCCCAGCTGATTATCGGCATAGCCTCCTGCGCCCACCAGCGGCGAATCGCCCACCCGCCCCGGCCATTTCCGTGGGGTTCCGCCGGTCGAGGTGGCCGCGGCCAGGTTCCCCTGGCAGTCCAGAGCCACTGCCCCTACGGTGTCCCCGAGCAAGGGCTCGAAGGGCTTGCGGGTGGTAAAGGTGGGGTCCCGCCGAATCTGTTCGAAGAATTCTCGCTCCCGCTTGGTCAACAGGTCCCGCGTATCGACGATCGGAATCCCCTGGCTGCGGGCAAAGGCCACCGCGCCCTCGCCAACCAGAAAGCGATGCTCGCTGTGTTCCATCAGCCGGCGAGCCAGGGATACCGGATGGAGAATGCCCTGCACGGCAGCCACGGCACCGAAATCGAGGTTACGGCCGTCCATAATCAGGGCATCCAGCTCGATCTGGCCGGCTGCGTTGAGAAACGCCCCCCGGCCGGCGTCGAAGGTGGGGTCGGCTTCCAGGAGCCGAACCGCCTCCTCTACCGCGTCCAGCGCCGAGAGGCCCTCCTCCAGCCGGGGGTACACCTGGCAAACAGCCGCCTTCACACCGGCCAGATGGGCTTCGACCAGCGCATCGGGAATATTCCAGGCACCTCCATGGACAATCAGCCTCGGTTGCATGCCCCAAAATACACCGGCAGGAACAGGCCGTGCAAACAGGATTGTGCAAAAACAGTGCGGCTTCCCGGTTACATCCGGGCCTCAAAAATTTTCGGCTGTGCGCAATCAGCCTCTTTTTTTAAACTTGAAGGATGGATTTTTACCAAACATTGCTTCGTCCAGTGCTGTTTCGGCTGGACGCGGAGCGGGCTCACGCACTGGCCGGTTGGTTTTTGCAGCAGCCTTGGCTGGCAGGGCTAGTCGGACGGATTTACCGCCTGGAGGACGAACGGCTGGCAGTGACCTGCTTCGGCCTCCAATTTCCCAATCCGGTAGGCCTGGCGGCCGGTTTCGACAAGGATGCCACCCTGATGCATGGTCTGGCCCGGCTCGGCTTCGGCTTCCTGGAAGTGGGTACGGTGACTCCCCGGCCTCAGCCCGGCAATCCCCGGCCGCGGCTGTTTCGCCTGCCGCGGGACCGCGCCCTGCTCAACCGCATGGGATTCAATAATCAGGGCGTGGAGGCCATGGCCCGGCGCCTGGCCCATCGCCCGGATGGCGTGGTGCTAGGGGTCAACATCGGCAAGAATCGGGATACTCCTCTGGACCAAGCCGCAGGGGATTATCTAACCTGTTTCCGCCGCCTTCATCCCTGGGCGGATTATTTTGTGGTCAATGTGAGCTCGCCCAACACACCCGGACTGAGGGATCTGCAGAGCCCCGCCTCTCTGAAGGCCATTCTGGAGCCGCTCCAGGAAGCCAATGCCGCCCTCAGCCGGCCGAAACCGTTGCTGGTCAAAATTGCACCGGATTTAACCGAAACCCAGTTGAATGAGCTGATCGGGGTGTGCCTCGCGCTGCAGGTGAGCGGTATCGTGGCCACCAACACCACCACCTCCCGGCAGGGCCTGCAAACGCCGCCGGACGAGCTGACAGGGCTGGGCCCCGGAGGCATCAGCGGTGCGCCTCTCCGCCAAAGGGCCACGCGCCTGATCGCCCGGATTCACCAGCACACCGGCGGCCAATTGCCCATCGTCGGGGTGGGCGGCATTTTTTCCGGTCGGGATGCGCTGGAAAAATGGGAGGCCGGCGCCCGCCTGGTGCAACTATACACCGGATTCATCTACCGCGGCCCTTCCCTGATCCGGGAAGTCAAGCAGGCCTATCTGGACTGGTTGTCCAGCCGCCAGCAGGCCGAGCCCGGACCACCAGAAGCAAGCTGAACGCCACCACCTCTCCTAGCCGCAGCCCCCCAGCGTGACAGACCGGCCGGAACCTCTCTGCGCCTCAGGCCGTTCCCCCACACGCCAGAATACGCCCGGTAAGGAATCTGAAGGAAAGAAAAAGCCTGCCTCAGCTCATGGAGATGAGCAAAAGAGGCAGGCAAAGCTCCCTGAAAACAGTCCGCTGTAGGTACCTACTTAGTGGCTTCCTGCATGATTTCGGTCATCCGCTGAACAAATTCGGCCGGGGATTCCAGGTTGCCTTCCAGCAGCTGGGCCCCTTCGTACAGCTGCAGGATGCAGCTGCGAAGCAGGCTGTTCTGCCCATCGCCCAGGGCAAGCCGGGCCAGGTTTTTGATGAGCGGATGGGTGGGATTGATTTCCAGCACCTTTTTGCTACCCTTAAAATCCCGGTCCAGCAGTTTCATCATTTTTTCCATCTGGCTGTCCAGGCCTTCCTTGCCGGCTACCAGAATAACCGGCGAGCTGACCAGCCGGCGGGAAACCACCACATCTTCCACCCGATCCCCCAGCACCTGCTTGAACACCTGAATCAGGTTATCGGACAGGTTAGCGCTGAGGGCCTCTTCGGATTTCTCCACCGTCCCGGTATCCAGCTCGGCCTGCTCGATGGATTGAACCGGTTTGCCGTCGAATTCGCCGATGGAAGGCACCACAAACACATCCACCGGATCGGTAAGCAACAACACCTCGATTTCGTTGGCCAGAAAATATTCCAGTTTGGGGTTCTTCAGCAACAGGTCCCGATGTTCCCCGGTCAGATAATAAATGGCTTTCTGGTCGGTCTTCATGCGCTCTACATACTGCTGCAGGGAGATGGGTTCATCCGGTTCGGTTAGGGTGGTCTCGAAGCGCAACAATTTAATGATGCGATCCCGGTGCTCAAAATCGGCATTGACCCCCATTTTGAACAGGGAACCGAAGTTTTTGTAGAACTGCAGGTATTTGCGTGGTTCGTTTTTGGCCAGGTCTTCCAGCCAGGAGAGTATTTTTCCGGTCAGCACCTGGCGGATTTTAGTAATCACCGGGCTGCTTTGAACCCATTCCCGGGACACATTGAGCGGTACGTCTTCCGAATCCACCACGCCGCGAACAAAACGCAGGTACTCGTGCAACAGCTCTTTGGAATGCTCCTGAATGAGGACTTTGCGCGAATACAGATGAACCGACTTTTCCAGATCGTCCCTGAGGAACACGGGCGGCGCGGTTTCCGGGATGAAAAGCAGGGCCTTGAAGCTCACCGCACCCTCCAGCGACAGATGCAGGTGAGCCAGAGGGGGATTAAAATCGTTGGCAATGAATTTGTAGAATTCGACCAGCTCTTCTTCTTTGATTTCCCCTTTAGGCAACTGCCACAGGGCGGTCACCCGGTTCACCTGCTCCTTGCCCAGGTAGATGGGGAAATCCACAAAATTGGAGTAGCGCTTGATGATTTGCTTAACCCGCTCCGGATCGCTGAATTCCCGGGCGTCCTCTTTCAGCTTGAAGGAAATGCGGGTGCCTCGGTTCGGCCGGTCGATTTCTTCTATGGTAAATGTGCCGGTGCCTCGGGAACGCCACCGATAGGCCTTCGAATCCGGATCGGCATGGCGGGTTTCGATGGTCACCTCGTCCGCCACCATGAATACCGAGTAAAACCCGACGCCAAACTGGCCGATCAGGCTGGCGTCCACCGCGCCCTTCTGTTGCTGAAGCTGCTTTAAAAACTCCAGGGTGCCCGAGCGGGCAACGGTGCCAATTTCCCGAATCAACTCGTCCCGGGTCATGCCGATCCCGGTATCTTCGATGGCAAAGTGCCCCTCTTTAGGATCCACTTCGATGGTGATCTTCAGATCGGCATCCGGATCCAGAACATTCTTGTCGGTCAACATGCGGAAGCGAATCTTGTTCAGTGCGTCGGAGGCGTTGGAAATCAGCTCCCGCAGGAAGATTTCTCGATGCGTGTAAAGCGCGTGAACAATCAGGTGGAGCAATTGCTCCATTTCCGCCTGAAACTGAAACTCCTCTACCCTGCTCTGTTTCGTAGTCGCGGCCATACCAGATCCCTCCTGTTTGGTTACCAGTGTCCTTCTGTGCTGTTGAACGGCAGCAGATGGCCGAAGTTCGCAGGCAAAATTTAATCCGATTTGCAGGGCAATGCCACTCCGGGAGCGATCGCCGCCGAAGGCGATGGGCTCAGGCTGGCCGGGTACCAGCGCCGCACGGAGTTGATCAGGTAAATTCCCTGAGCTTGCTGGAGGTCCTCAGCGTGTAGGACCCGCTCTTCAATCCGCCCCTGGTCCAGCAGCCACTGGCGAAAGGTACCGCCGAGCAAACCACAGGATACCGGCGGGGTGTAGAAACGGCCGGCCATTTTCACCACCAGATTGGCCACGGTCGTCTCAGTCAGTTCCCCGCGGGCGTTCCACAACAGCACATCCTCGGCGCCGGGCTTTTCCTGGAGCATTTGCTGGTAGATTTGCCGACGGGTGGTTTTGTGGTAAAGCCAGGGGGTGGTGTCATCCACCGGCCGAGATGCCAGTGCCAGGACGACCGGTCGGTCACCGACTCGGGGAACAGGCCGGGTTTGCAGCTCTACGCCTCCCCGGTAATTGAGCAGCAGGCGCAGCACGCACGTTTCGGCGCCGGCCTGGCGAAGTTGCTCAGCCTTCTGGCCGAGCACCTGCTGTAACCTGCTCGCCGAGCACCGGAACCCGAAATAACGGGCGGACCGAACCAGCCGGGCCAGATGGTAACGCAACAGGAAAATGCCACCTTCCCGCTCCCAGAGCAGCGTTTCCAGCAAACGGAAATCCGGGGCGGTGTGCGAGAGCACTCTGCTTTTCAGGCGACTTTCGGCCAGTTCCTCGTGCTGGCAGGAATCCAGAACGATGCCGCCGCCAACGCCATAGGTCAACGTCTGTTGCTGCCGGTCCACCACTGCTGTGCGAATGGCCACGTTGAACTGGACCCGATTGCCCGGCATTACCAGGCCAATGGCACCGCAATACATGCCGCGCGGGCTCTTTTCCAGGTGCTGGATAATCTCCATGGCGCGAATTTTTGGCGCCCCGGTAATGGAAGCTGCCGGAAACAGGGCACGGAATACCTCGCTCAGGGGAGCTCGGGTCCTGGCTGCCACCGTCGAGGTCATCTGCCAGACGGTGGCAAAGCGTTTAACCTCCCACAGAGCCGGTACCCACACGGTGCCAGGGAGCGCAATGCGGGCCAGATCGTTACGCACCATATCCACGATCATCACATTTTCCGCCCGATTTTTGGACGAGCGATACAGGCTTTCGGCAGCCTTCAGATCCTGTTGCCAGCTCAATCCGCGCTGCCAGGTGCCTTTCATCGGCTCGCTGACAATGCGCTGGCCCGTGCGCAGAAAAAACAGCTCCGGGGAAAAGGAGCAGATCGCCCAGCGACCCAGATTCAGGTAAGCAGCATAACCCGGTCGGTTGGGCTCCACCCGGTGCAGAAACCAGCGCCAGGGCTCGCCCTTAAAACTCCCCCGCATCCGGTAGGTAAAGTTGATCTGATAGGTATTCCCAGCGAGCAGATGGTCGTGAATGCGCCTCAATCCGGTGGCGTAGGCGGTGGCATCGAGCTCCGGCTGAAGGGCAGGCGGCGGCGCTGCTTCCGCCTCCGGGGCTGCCAGCCAGGGGGGATAAACAAGCTCCTGGGGAGAATACAGGGCAAAGGCGGCCAGCGGATAGGCACATGGGGGCTTGACCCACATGGCCGGGTCGAAGGCTGCCGCCGCTTCATAAGCCAGGTAGCCGATGGCCACCCATCCTTTCATTTCCAACCGGGACTCCACCTCCTCCAGCAGCGGTATCACCTCTTCCGCCGCGCTGGCCACCAGCCATGCTCGTGGCTGAGGGCCGATAACCCATTTTTTGAGATGGGCGCTGTAAATCGCCGTCACCGGCTTGTCCAAGTACACCTCCGCCATAGCTGTTTTTCGAGCATCAAAAAAAATTTAACCATAAAAAAAGCCCGGTCAGTAAATGACCGGGCTTGTTTTCGGCTTAATTTTCAGGAGTTGTTACACTCTACGAACGACGGTCGCCTGAAGGCCTTTAGGACTATCCACCACTTCAAATTCGACTGCGTCGCCTTCTTCGAGTGTGCGGAAGCCATCACCATCGATGGCAGTGTAGTGTACGAACACATCTTCTCCGGTTTCCCGACGGATGAATCCGTAACCCTTCGAACCGTTAAACCACTTGACTACACCCTTTTCCATTACGAAATACCTCATAACTAAATTTAACTACTGTGACACCTGTGAACCGCTAATTTAGTTTGGCCTCCAGGCGTCTGTTAATTAATGACGCCGTTAACATAGGGATGAAAAAAGTATTTTCCAAACATAAAAAATTAAATCGCCATTTTTTTACAACTCGGGACTTTTCTACAATGTGACCTCAGTCATTTTATTTTAAAATAAACTTCAATAAGGTGGCAAGTCGAGTTATCCTGCCAGCGGAAGGCACTTCAGCAATTGGTCTAAATTCCGTTTTTTTCTCAATCCCAAGCACCTGATGCTCTACTAAAAACTGGAGGTTTCCAATGAAAAATTGGTACTGGCGGTGGTGGATAAGCATAGTTTTTGGGAGTTTGTTCATCGTTTTCGTTGTCTCGCAGGGGATTTTTGCCCAGCAAATCGTTCCCATACCAGCCGGGGAGTTCCGGCCTTCCGCAGCTTCCCAGCCCGGTTCCCGGCTCCAGATGGATGAAAGCCAGTGGACCATTCTCCAACCCAGGCCCGAGGTGGCCATGCCCCCTTTGTTGTTTCCCGAATCTCCGGGGCTCCTCAGCAGCATCGAAGGGATTAATTTTGATGAAGATGCGGCTAACTCCAGCGCTTTTCACATTCCTCCGGACCCCAGCGGTGCCGCCGGGCCCAATCATGTGGTGAGTGCCGTCAACACGTCAATAGAATGGTTCACAAAAGCGGGCGTCAATCAGCATTCTGGCAGCCTGGCCGATTTTTTCAGCAGCGTCAGTCCGCAAACCAACACCTTCGATCCCAAGGTGCTCTACGATCAGTACAACAACCGGTTTGTGGTGGTGACCCTCGAGCGAGTGGATTCACCCAGGCGCTCGCGCATTTTTGTGGCCGTTTCCGACGACAGCGACCCCAACGGCACCTGGTACTTTCTGGATATCGATTCTAAACTTACCATCGGTGGATCAGAAACATGGGCGGACTACCCCGGCCTTGGTGTCAGTGCCGAGGCAGTTTACATTACCGCTAACATGTTCAGTTTCTTCCCTGGAACTTTTGAAGGAAGCCGGCTCTGGATTATCGATAAAACCGGTTTTTACAGCGGGGGCGCTGCCGTAGTCAATATGTACGATCCCTCGACGGCAGCTTCTCT
>RFHE01000312.1 GCA_003696445.1 Calditrichota bacterium
CTGGGATCGGTCTGAAAACAATCCCCGGAGACGTAAAAAATCTCGCACCCCCGAATGGTCAAGTTTTTCTCGCCGGTGGCCACAATGCCATGGGCGTCCTGATGGCTGGTAAACGTGCCGGCCAGAAAATGGTGAATGCTGCAGTTTTCAATCAACACGTTGTCTGCATCGCTGATGTCCACACCATCCTTGGTGCCATTGCGAATCTCGCACCCGCGCAGCACGGCAGAGTCGCCGCCGCCACTGATCTTGACCGCATCGGAGGCGGCAAATCCGGCGTCGAGAATTAAATTTTCCAGGGTAATGTAGGCATGGTCGATGCTGGCCACCTTTCCATTCACCTGAATAACCGGCCGATTGAGGGGATCCAGCCCTCGAATAACAATCCGTTGCCCGGCGACTCCATTGCGCACGGTGTGAATGGCGCCGGCCGAGGTGTAAACTCCCGGCAACACCAGCACCGTATCGCCCGGTTGGGCGGCGGACAGCGCGGCGCTGAAGGTCGTAAACGGATTATTCGCTGTGCCCGAGCCATTGCCGCTCCCCTGACCCACGTAATAAGTGGCGGCTCCGGCCCCACAGGTTAGAACCAGTAAAATGCCTACAATCCGTGCCAGATGTTTCATGCTATGGTTCCTCCTTGATTGTTCTTTTTCCCCTGGCCGAAGGCAAAGCCTGTACCAGCATCGCAATCCCTTCATACTCAGGGCATTGGACAGCCCGCGCCCGGGCCGCTGTGTAAAATCCTTTCACAGCCGGGCACGCTGCCGGCCAGAACTTTTGTGGAATGGGTTTTCCTTTTGCCCACGGCAGGGTAAATTTACCGGCCCACTGCCGGGCGGCTTTCTCCGATGCGGCAGCGGGGCCAAACAGGTCAGCGGCAAGGCAAATTACAGGATGGGGAGCATGGCGAATCACTCGCAGCAGTTGCCGGGTGCGGTGCAAGCCTTCTGGCAGGGTAAGGCGCTGTTTCTTACCGGGGCTTCTTCCGGTCTGGGCCGGGCAGTGGTGGAAGCTCTGGCGCCGCTGGGAGTGCACTTCGGCCTGGTCAGTCGCCGGGAGGCGCTGCTGGCCGAATTGAGTGATCGGCTGGCCGATACCGGCAGCCGGTTCTGGTATCGGGCGGTGGATGTGCGGGATCGGGATGCGCTGTACCGGGCGGTGGCCGATTTTCACCGGCAGGCCGGGCGCCTGGATGTGGTGTGGGCGAACAGCGGGGTGGGGGCAAAAACCTCCTGGCGCAGCTGGGACTGGGATGCGGTGGAAACCTGTCTGGATGTGAACCTGAAGGGCGCCATTTACACCATTCGGGCCGGGCTGGAGGTGATGCGGCCTCAGGGGCAGGGCACGGTGGTGGCGACCGGTTCGGCGGCTTCCATGCGAGGGTTGCCCGGCAGTGGCATTTATTGCACCACCAAAATCGGCTTGCATTATTTTGTGGAGAGCCTGGCCGCGGAAATGCCCGAAATCCGCTTCTGCATCCTGCACCCAGGATTTGTGGATACCCCCATCAACCAGGATATGCCCAACCGCCCCTGGCTGATGACCCCACAGAAAGCAGCCCGGCTGATGCTGACCGCTGTAGCCCGGGGGCGGTTCATTTACATTTATCCTTTCCAGATGCGCCTGCTGTACCGGCTGGTGCGCGCTCTGCCTTCCCGGCTGTATCTATGGGGTTCCCATCGGACGGTCTCCCGGGCGAGCCGAGAGAAACCGGAAAAGCAGAATCAATTATCTTAAAGTTGGAGCCTGAAAAACCTCAGGCAGGCAAGATCACAGAACAGGGAAGCGATGAATCGTTCAGGAGGACAGGCCATGGAAAAAGTGTGTGTGCTTGGCGCCGGCCGGGTGGGCAGCGCCATCGTGCGCGATCTGTGCCGGGATTACCAGGTGAGTGTGGTGGACGCCCGCTGTGAGCCACTGGACCGGCTTCGGGAAATCTGCCCGGCAGAAACCATTCAGGCGGATTTGAGCCAGCGCTCGGTGGTTCAGGACGTCATCCTGGATGCCAATCTGGTGGTGGGCGCCGTACCGGGATACATGGGCTATCAGGTGCTGGAGTCGGTGCTGGAAGCCGGCAAACCTGTGGTGGACATTTCCTTTTTTAAGGAAGATCCATTCCAGCTGGACAAACTGGCCCGAAAAAATCGGGTCACAGCCGTGGTGGACTGTGGGGTGGCTCCCGGAATGAGCAACATGATTCTGGGTTACCATGCCAGCCAGATGGAAGTGGAGCGGTTTACCTGCCTGGTTGGCGGCCTGCCCCGGGAACGCTACTGGCCCTATCAGTACCGGGCACCCTTCTCGCCCATCGACGTGATTGAGGAATATGTGCGGCCGGCCCGGCTGGTAGAACACGGCGAGGTGGTTGTGCGCCCGGCCCTCTCCGAAGTTGAACTGGTGGATATCCCCGGCGTGGGAACCCTGGAAGCGTTCAACACCGACGGGCTGCGCACCCTCCTTCATACGATGAAAGTGCCTTTCATGAAGGAGAAAACGCTGCGCTATCCCGGCCACGCTGAACTGATGCGCGTTTTCCGAGAGAGCGGCTTCTTCAGCGAGGAGCCCATTGAGCTGGGGAAGGCCCGGGTGCGCCCCATCGATCTGACCAGCAGCCTGCTCTTCCGCCAGTGGGAACTCCAGCCCGGCGAAGAAGAACTGACCGCCATGCAGATCCAGATCGAGGGCAAGCAGGAAGGGAAGCCTGTACGCTACACCTACCAGATGCTGGACAGAACCGATCCGGAAACCGGGATCACCTCCATGGCCCGCACCACCGGCTACACCTGCACGGCGGTGGCGCACCTGATTCTGGAAGGGCATTTTCATCGTCCGGGGATCAATCCGCCGGAATATGTTGGGGCAGAGCCGGGAAATCTGGAGTTCGTGCTCAACTACCTGAAGGAGCGGGGGGTGATTTACCACCGTCAGGAGGCGAAGTTGTAGGCGGTTCGCCGGGGGAAGGTGGACCGGTGGCCTTAATCCTGCCAGAATTCAATGGGCCATCCGCGCCGCAGGGCCAGGCGCCTGAGCCGAGGGGTTGGATTTACCGCCGTGGGACAGGCAAACAACCGCATGTGATCCCAATCGGCGTGGTGGTTGGCAAACACGGCGGAGGCGGAAAAATCCAATCCCAGAGCGGCCTGCTGCTGAAGCAACAGTTGCCGTTTTCTGGCGCCGTAGGGGTGCAGCCCCAGCACCCGGCCGGTGTACCGGCCCTGCTCAATTTCCAGGCGAGCACAGATCAGGGCCTCGGCGCCGAGCACCTCGGCCAGCGGCTCGGCCAGAAAATCCGGGGCACCGGTCATCAGCAATATGGCAAATCCCTGCTGCTGACACTGCCTCAGGCGCCGTTTGCCGGTTTGGCTGAACCGCTCGCGCACCAGGGTGTCGATCAGCGTCTTGGCCTCCGGTTGCAGCAGATCGGGAGCCAGCCCCCGGTAAAGTCCTTTGTTTCCGGCCAGCGCCTGCGAGACCTTTCCGCGAAGCAGCGCCCTAAGGCCCTGGAGGGCAAAAGCCCGCCACTGGCTGAAGCCCAGCCAGCCTTTCCGGCGAGCCCACCTCAGAAAGTGCCGTTCCAGCGCGCTCCCCGGCAACAGGGTCCCATCCACATCGAACACCGCCCAGCGCCTGAGCATCGGCATCAATCATCCTTGAGTGTTCGTGGATAGTGCTTTTCAAACAGATAATGCCTTCCGTCGATCAAAACTGGAATGCCTCGAATCAGATTCAAAGCCACAGCCAGCCACACGCAGAAGCCAGCCACCCGCACCAGTTGTCCGAACTGCTCGGGCCGAATCCAGTGCGTGATTTGCTCGAACCCTACCTGAAAGGTCAGGATCAGTCCCAGCAGCACAAACGCGGCCACTTTGGCCACCGCGTAGGTGGTTCGGCTGATGGGCGAGGCGGTCAGAAATCTC
>RFHE01000313.1 GCA_003696445.1 Calditrichota bacterium
ATGCTGCTCCTTAATTGCTTCCAGCAATTCCAGGCCATCCATGCCCTCCATGCGCAGGTCGGTCACCACCAGGTCCGCCGGTTCTGTGGCCAGATGCTCCAGCGCCTCCCGACCGGAGGTGCAGTAATCCACCTGGTAGCCTTCCAGCTCCAGGGCGGCTTTTACCACCCTGCAGAACTTTTCTTCGTTATCCACAACCAGAATGCGCCACATCCATCAGGCTCCTCGTTTCATTCGGCCGGTCGCAGCGGGACTTCCCGAACCCCCCTTGAATATGGTCGTATTTTCCGGGACGACGCAACACGGGAAGGAAAAACTATGGACAAACTGGGAGCGCTCAACAGGGCCGGGCAGGCAGGGGCTCACTTTAAAATGGCGCGCAGCAAAATCAAAAACCCGCGCTGACTGCTCTTAATCTTATCCAGATACTTGCGGGCTTCCTGATAGTTGGGAGCAAGCTCCAGGGCCTTTTCAAATTCCCCGAGCGCCTGCATGAAATAGGTGCGGCTCTTGATCAAGTTAAACGTCCCCAGATCGTTCCAGTAGTCCGGGTATTGTTTAAACCGATCGGTAAGCTGCTCAAAGTACGGCTGGTATTTCTCGATGGTTTGCTGATCAATTTCTTTGCCGCCGAACAGGAAGCGCAGGTAAAACTCGTAAATTTTGTCCTTATCCGAGCCCAGGCTGACCAGTCGCAACTGGAATTTTTCCAGCTCGGGGAGGATGACATCGTGATTGTTGTCCTTCAACAATTCCAGAAGCATGGTAAAGTCCCGCTGCCAGGCGGGATCCCGGTACTTCTCCAGATCCCGCACCTGTTTCAGGTAGATGGAGACGCGGGCGGGCACGGCCACAGCTCTGGGATCTTTGACCCCTTCCAGGGCACTCTTGTAAAGCGCCACGCCCAGATTGAACTGGGCTTCCACGTAGTTGGGATTCAAATCGATGGCGCGTTTGAACAGGGTCATGGCCCGGTCGAAATTGCCTAGAAACATTTGGGCCAGGGCGTAGTAGTTGATGACATCGGGAAAGTTTTCCCGCAACACGATGGCTCGCTCGAAGGCCTCGGCGGCTTTTTGGTAAAGGTTTTGCTTTAAAAAGCTGATGCCCAGACCGGTGAGCGCCAGCACGTCGTCCTTCTCCAGCGCCAGAGCCGCCTCGAACTGCTCGGCAGCCTCCTGATACAGGTTTAAGCGTAGAAAAATAGCCCCCAGATGGTAATGAGACCGGGGATGGCGAAACCGCTTGATCTTTTCGGCGATGCGGTACAGCATTTGCAGGTCCTCAATGACCCGGTAATGAAAATTTTGCGCCACCTGGCTCAGGTAGTCGTAATTTACAGTCAGCGAGCCGTTACGGAGCCGAATGGGGAATTCCCGGGCAATGAGGAACATGCCTTTTTCAAATACTTCGCAGATGATCTTCCCCTGTTCAACCAGGGTTCCAGTGTGGATGTGGAACTCCCGGGAGCCGACTTCCAATTTGTCGTGCACGCCAAAATTTTGCATGTCCTGCTGCTTATCCACTGCCATCTGCCGCCCTGAAAATTCTCCGGTTCAACACTGTGCCTATCGTGCTTCCCTGCTTATTGTCGACGGCCCTGTCGGAAAACTCAATTGGGGCGGGAGGTTCAGCTACATCTCTCTTGCCCGCTTCAAATCGGTTTCGAAAACCAGTTCCTGTGCGAATAGCTCCTGAAGCGCTTCCCGCCAGATTGGGCGAATGGTGCTGGAGAGGCGATAGTAAACCCACTGATCCACCCGGCGGTCCTCCACCCAGCCACTGCGCTTCAAGTAGGCCAGATGGCGGGAGACCTTACTCTGCGGCTCACCCAGGATCGTTACCAGGTCCATTACCCGCATGGACGGGATGTGTAAGAGCAAATGGATGATGCGCAACCGCGTTTCGTCGGACAGCGCCTTCAGGTGTTCTGCTATCTGCATTTTGAGAGAACATTTTCGCTGAATGCCTCCAGCAGAATTTAATACGGGCGGGCGGGCTTTCAAACAGCGGCTTTTATCAGTTCCCGGAGCCGGCTGCTTCCACCACACCAAATCGCAGCCCCTGTTGCCGGCACCAGGCGATGTAGTGGGGCAGCACCCGGATCACCGTTCCGGCGGCCAGCGGCGAATCGTGAAAAACCACAATGTCGCCCGGACGGGTAAGCCTGCACAGCCTCTCCAGGGTGCGCTCGGGGGGCAGGGCAAAATCGTAGGCCATCAGCGACCAGAGCACCAGCCGGTGGCCGGTATGTCGCGCCGCATTCAGCAGGCCGCCGGCAAAAATGCCGTAGGGCGGCCGGCACAACCGGGCAGGCGCGCCGATATGTCTGGCAATCAGGCGGTCGGTAAACTGCAGTTGCCGCACCAGCCGCCGGCCGGGCTGGCAGGCCATCCCCCGGTGATGAAAGCAATGGTTTCCCACCCGGTGGCCGGCATAATCCAGATCCGCCAGCCGGCGGCGATTCCGGTACAGCTGAATGCCGCTCAGGAAAAAGGTGGCCGGCACCCCTTCCCGGGCAAGAATCGCCAGAACCTGTTCGGTGACGCCGGGAAAGGGACCATCGTCGAAGGTGAGGTAAACCTTGCCGGTGGCGGCGGGAAAACACCACCGGATCTCTTTCAGCGGGGCAAAGGCCAGCTTTGCCCACACCCGGTGCCAGTTCATCCCTCTCTTCCTCACGGCTGCCTCTCCGGGGTAGGCTCAGGTTTCCAGCGAAACAGTTTGAAGAATCCGGCAAAGCCCATCAGCACGATGTAAGGGATGTGGGCCAGTTCGGCCAGGGGCAGGTAAATGAGCAGGTCCCGCCGGCCCAGAACAGCCAGGGCCTGGCTCACCACCAGCAGCTCGGGCAAAACCTTCAGGGCCAGGCCGGCGGCCAGCCATCGGCCGGACACCCATCCGGCCAGCCAACCGGCACCTGCCCCCAGCAAAAGCAGGTAAAACAGGTAGATGGCCAACAGCAACAAAAACGTGCTCATGCCCGGATAGTGAACGCCCTTGGAAGCCCAGCGGGCCCGCTGGTTGTAAAACTGTCCCAGTGTTTTTACCGGACGGGTATACACGATGGAGGCCGGATCCAGATTGAAGCGCACCTCCCAATCGGTTTTCCGGTGGATGTTCTGCATCAGCAGGTCGTCATCCCCGGAGGGCAGGTGATCGTGCCCGCGAAAGCCGCCCACCTCATCGAAGGCTTTTCGCCGATAGCTGAGATTGGCCCCGTTGCAGATCAACGGTTTTCCGATGCCGGCCGCCCCCACCCCGGCAAACACCAGGCCGGCGAATTCCAGGGTCTGTAATTTCTGAAACAGCCCCTTCTCCAGGCGCTTTTCAAAAGTAATCAGGCCGGCCACCAGCCCGGTGCGCGGCCCGTAATGGCGAACCATGGAAGCCACCCAGTCCGGCTGAACCCGGCAATCTGCATCGGTAGCCAGAATCAACTCCCCGCGAGCGTATTGCAAGCCAAAGGTGATGGCGGCTTTTTTGTAAGTGGGCTGAATCCCATCGGCGCGGTGGGAAAGCACTCGGAAGTGGTGCAGGCCGCGCTGCTCAATAAATTTGCAGGCCACCTCGGCGGTGCCATCGGTGGAATGATCGTCGATGACCAGCACTTCCAGCAGCTCGGCCGGATAGGTCTGCCGGGCCAGCCCCTCCAGCACCGAGCGGATGTACAGGGCTTCGTTCCGCGCCGGAATGAGCACCGACACCCG
>RFHE01000039.1 GCA_003696445.1 Calditrichota bacterium
CGATGCCGATAGTGGCATTCTGACCTGCCCTGCCCACGGCAGCCAATTTCAGGTATGCACCGGTGCTCGCATGCGCGGGCCAGCCGATTTTCCCATCCAAACCTACCGGGTAGTAGTAGAGGGCCAGGACTGGTTTGTGGAAGTTTAGGTTCAGCGAAGGAAGGCTTTCTTGCCAATGGAGAACAGGCTGAAAATACAGAAACAAATTTATCTGTCCATCGACGATGCCAGCCAGCAAAAACAGCCCGTCCCGCCCTGGCAGGCCTTGTTGGCTGAGGAGCCACTGCTCTCCGCAATTGAACCGGCTGAACTGAACGGTCAGCTCCTTTCCGCGCCTTACCGGAGCGATGCCGGCCGGCAGGCCTTTATTCTCCGGCTGGAGCTGTCGGAAACGGTGATTGGCCGCATGTTTCCCGATCTGGATTCGGCAGCGGCCCGCTGGCTGGCCCTGGAAACTCTGGCCGGCCGCGGCTGGGAAGCGGTGCCCCAACCCGACCAGGTCTGCTACCTGCACGCTGAACTGCGCCGGGGCGAACTGGAAAGCTGGCTGCTGGCCGATCTGGGGTTCAGGCACTACCGGATGCGCAATCAATTGTTGCCCAATATTACCCGCCACTATAGCAGATTTATTGTCGCCTATCCGGATGTGCTGGCCCATCTGGCCGAGAGCTTCTCTGCTTTTCCCGGACGTTGCTACGTATTAACCAAGGTGGTGCAGCGGATGGCAGGCCGGGCTATCTCCCTGAAGTCCCTGGCCGAACAAAACAACCTGGATTTGGAGACACCAGAACAAGTGCCACGGGTTCTCCAGGCCCTGGCCGGCCGGCAAATTCTCCTGGCAGGCAAAGCCCTGCACCTGGAGCCGGTGGATTGGCCTGTTCACCCGCCGGATCTGCGAACGGCGGACCAGAATTTGTCCGCTATCTGAGTAACAAATATGGCAAGGGCGGGAAAATTATGGCAAACAGACCATAATATTGCACCTGCCTTCCCCTTGGTTCCAAAAGCCAAAATCAAGGAAATTTAGTTGCTTTCTGTAATTTTATCGGGAGGTAAGTCGATTTGAGTCTGCTCCGGTTGAAGCGGTTGGCTGACTAAACATACAATGTCTTCAACTTATTGGACACCCTCCGGTTCCAGACCCGACTACCCGTTTTCTTTTAAAAGCTCCATGAATACATTGGAATGTACGCATTTTTTGCCTTCATTTTTTAATCTGGTTGAATTAAATTGCATGGACCACTGTGCAGAATCGCTTGCGAAGATATGGCTGATTTTTGACCTACCTGCTTGTGCCTGCGGATGAGTGGAACGAAGTTTGCAATAGGTTCCTTTCTGATATGGAGCGAGGCCGATGCCCTTTGTTGTCAGTCAGCGATGCGATTATCGAGGCAAGGACATTTTTGTCTCCATCATTCAGTTGCCTCACCATCTGGCCAGTATGCGCTGCGGCGAAGTTTTGGAGCTCATCTCCGACGATCCGGCCGCGTTCCTGGAAATCAAAGCCTGGAGCAAATTAACCGGCCACCTAGTGGTGGAAATTATTGAAAAAGAAGAAATCACCTGTTTTCTCATTCAAAAAACTTTTTAGGAGGTCCCGTTATGGCAGACTATGAAATTGCCCAGGTCTTGGATTGCAGCGGGCTGCTGTGCCCCATGCCGGTGGTCAAAACCAACAAAGCCGTTCAGGCGCTGGCAGTGGGGCAAGTGCTGGAGATGATCGCCACCGATCCTGGCTCCATTCCCGACATGGAAGCCTGGGCCCGGCAAACCGGGCACGAACTGCTCCTGGCTAAAGAAGAACCGGGAGGCAAATTTCGCTTTCACATTAAAAAAACGCACTAACCCACAAGAGGAGGATGTCCTCATGTCTCAAACCAATGGTAATCGCCGTCGCCGTCTGGCGTTGATCGCCTCTAAGGGCACGCTGGACTGGGCCTATCCGCCCTTTATTCTGGCCAGTGCTGCCGGAGCCATGGGCTGGGAAGTGGCCATTTTCTTTACCTTTTACGGGCTGCCCCTGCTCAAAAAGAAACTGTCCGCAGCCGTCTCGCCGGTGGGCAACCCGGCCATGCCCATGAAGATGCCCTTCGGTCCGGAAGGGTTTCGTCAGATTAATTGGCCTATCCCCAATTTGTTGATGGCCAATGTGCCCGGCTTCGAAACCGTGGCCACCAAGCTGATGCGCAAAACCTTCGAAAAGAAGGGCGTGGCTTCCGTTGAGCAATTGCGCGAGATGTGCCTGGAGATGGACGACGTCCGGCTGATCGGCTGCCAGATGACCATGGATGTGTTCGGTTTCAAGAAGGAAGACTTCGTGGAAGGGTGTGAAATTGGTGGTGCGGCCACCTTCCTCGAATACGCCGCCGATGCCGACGTTAGTTTGTTCATTTAAGTTCTTGCCATTCAGTGGGTGTGGTGCGAAGAACTTCGTCATCTGATTTCGTCTCAATCGATTGATTTATGCAGGAGGAGAGCACGTTTTTATGGCTGTTCGGTTGATTATGGCAGGCCAGGTGAGTCCGCTGCGATCCCAGGCCATTTACCACGGCGTGGCCAGGGCCATGGGACCGGGTACACCGGATACGGTCATTCTGGTCAGCCCAACAGCCCCTTACGTGTGTATTGGTTTTCATCAGGATGTGGAACGAGAAGTGAACCTGGATTATTGCCGAAAGCAGGGCCTGCCGGTAGTTCGTCGGGAAGTGGGCGGCGGCGCGGTCTATTTAGATGGCGATCAGCTGTTCACCCAGTGGGTACTCCACCCCGGCTCGATGCCCATGAAGGTGGAGGAACGGTTTAAGTTTCACGCCTATCCTATCGTCAAAACCTACCGGGCGTTGGGCATCGAGGCCTACTTTCGGCCGATCAACGATATCCAGGTAGCGGGCAAAAAAATCGGAGGTATGGGTGCCGGCCGCATCGGCCAGGCGGAAATTCTGGTCGGCAATCTGATGTTCGATTTCAATACCCGCCTTATGGCCAGCGTGCTCAACGTACCCGACGAAAAATTCCGGGATAAGGTCTTCCATAGTCTGGAAGCCTACATGACCACCATGAAAAAGGAGCTGGGCGAACTGCCCGACCAGGAAACGGTGGTTGCGCTGTACCGCAAATTTTGCCAGGAGGCTTTCAATCAGCCCTTGGAGGAAGGGGAATTGAGCCAAGAGGAAGAGGAGGCCATCAGAGCCCAGGAAGAGAAGATGGCCAGCGAAAGCTGGCTGTTCCGTCCGGAAGGCCATGCCCGCCCGGCGGTAAAAATCCATTCCGGTGTCTGGGTGGGCGAGACCACCCTGAAAACCCCCGGCGGCCTCCTGCGTATTACCCTGCGGCTGAAAGACAATACCATTGACGACATTACTCTCCGGGGCGACTTTACCTTTTACCCGCAGGACAAGTTGCATCAGTTGGAAAAAACGCTCCTGAGTACCCCTGTGGAGCGCGACCGGCTTCTGGAACGCATCGGAAGGTTTTATCGGGAACAACAAATTCAGGTGCCCGGGGTTGAACCGGAACACTGGGTAGAGGCCATCGAAAACCTGGCCCAGGCCATTGCCCGAAACTGATTTTGTTTTAAAAGGCAGCAACATGGTGGATCTTGGAAGTTCATCTGAAAGAAATTCCCGAGCTGTACCAGCGGTTGGCCGGCCAATGGCTGTTGTTCGAAATTCTGGAAACCAATGCCAACCAAACCCCGGTTCGGCTGCGGCTGCTCAAAAACAGCTCCAACAAGGACGATCTATACGAGTTTTTAATGGAGGACGATCAGTGGAACTGGGATCGACAGTACCTCATTGTGTATGCCGATCCTTCCCGGCCTTGTACGATTGCTTAAAAGCGTTTCGCCCCTAACTGCGGGCGGGTTCATTAATAAAGAATAAAGGACGTTCAACAAAAGCTTCAGGAGGTGTCTTTTGGAAGATCTGGAAGGCAAAAAAATCCTGGTGATTCAAACCCACGGGGTGGATACGCCAACCCGGACCTACTCCCCCATTTTCTATGCCATGGCCGCGGCGGCCATGGAAATGGATGTGATGGTCTGGTTTACCATGAATGGCACCAATCAATTGAAAAAAGGAGAAGCTGAAAAGGTACAACTGGATCCGACCAGCGACGTGACTTTAAAGACTTTGCTGGATCAGGCCCTGGACGCCGGCGTCAAACTACGCGTGTGCCAGCAAAGCATGGACCTGTGGAACATGACCAAAGACGATCTGATCGATGGTGTGGAAATTCTGGGGGCCACCAGCATCATCGATCTGGCACTTAATGCCGATCACGTGATGTACTTTTAAACAAACCAAATCCGAAAGCACCAAACCTTGAGGGAAAACCATGGCTGAAGTGGAAGAAATTCGGGGTTGCGTGATTCGCAAAGATCTTTATTACGCCGTGGACGACCACACATGGGTTCGCCTCAACGACGACGGCACGGCCACGGTGGGGATGACCGATGTGGCCCAGAATTTGGCCGGTCCCATTCTGCACGTGCGGGTTAAAAAGGTCGGTACCGTGCGGGCCAAGGGCAAACCGCTGGGCACGGTGGAAAGCAGCAAATGGGTGGGGCCCATCAAGTCCCCTATCAGCGGGGAAATTGTGGAAATCAATGAAGCGCTGAAGGAAGATCCCCAGCTGGTCAATCGCAGTCCCTACAATCGGGGCTGGGTGGCGCGGCTTCAGCCCAGTAACCTGGAGGAAGAATTAAAGGACCTGCTGAGCGGGGATCAGGCGGTTGCCGCCTATCAGGAAAAAATTGAACGCGAGGACATCAAGGCCTGCGAACACCTGGAAGGCTTTGAAATTTAACCGTTTACCCAGCTTAACCTTAAGAGGAGAAGCCCATGTCCAGCGCTGTTGAATCCCAAGTGCTGAACGCCTTTCCACTGGACCTTTCTCAGGACCGTTACGCGGAAGTCCCTTACGAGGAGAAGGCGCGCCTATTCGAGGAGGTCAAAACGGACATTCGCTACCACGACGTGCTTTACGGTTGCTACGAATGTGGCATCTGCGTGGCCGCTTGCCCATCGGCCCGCTTTTACGACTTCAGCCCGCGCGTCATTGCTCAGGCCTGCGCCCGCGAAGACGTAGAGCTGGTGTACACCTTGATGAACGACAGCATCTGGGACTGTTCCCAATGCTTTTCCTGCGATCGCTGCCCCAGGGGCAATTCCCCCGGCGGCCTGATTACCATTCTGCGGGAAGTGGCCGTCCGCAACGGGCTGCAGAGTGCGCGCGACGCCCTGGAAGGCTACGGCCGGATTATCTACAAAATTATGTCCACCGGTACGCAGGTCTCTCCGGACATGCTCCAACCTGATGCCTTTCCCGATTGGGGCACCCATGTGCACGAAATCGCCGAAAATCTGGAAGTGTGGCGGCGGGCCCTGCCTCCGGAAACCCTCCACACCACCGACATCGGCTGGGATGTGGATGAAAAGACCATGATCGAGCTCTACCTCATCTGGCACATGACCGGCGTGATGGACATGATCAAAGAAGTGGATGAGGGCCTGTTCATGATTTTGCAGGATGTCATGGAAGAACGATTGGAGGACGCCGGCTACGATGACGTTACCTTCGATTAATCATGCGTCGGCCGATCGCCCAGAGCCGCATTGTGCGCAAGATTTTATTGACCGGTGCGCGGATCACCTCCGAGATGCTGGAGGAAAAAGCCGGTGGCATCCCTGGCGGCTGGGGCAAACCGCCAACTGCCCGGCAGGAGCTGTGGCACCAGGCATTGCCAGCGGAAACACGCAGCGCCGCCGAGCCCATCTGGCAGATCGATCCCGCTACCCTCAAGGAAATGTTTTTCATCTGGAAAATTACCGGCGTGCTCGATCAACTGGCCCTGGTGGATCCGATTCTAGCCGACGTGTGCAACCAGATCCTGGAAGAACAACTGGAAGAAGCCGGTTTTAAAGTGGATTAAACAGCCGTTTAACCCCATAAATCCGAGGTGCACCATGAGCTACGTTCCCGTTGAGGAAATCATTAAATCACAAAAAACGCCGGGCTTTAAAACCACCCCGGAAGAAGCGCCCACCGAGGATTTCCACGATATCCTTTTTCAGCTGGAAAAAGAGGGCGAATTGATCGTCCAGCGGGTGCCCGAGCCCTACCTGGAGGTGCCCACCAAATACGGGCGGAAGAAGAAAATTCCACTGCAGAAAACCTGGCACCATAAAAGTTGCGGCCAGTGCGGTCATATCCCCGGGTATTCCACCTCCATTTTCTGGATTAACCGCAAGCTGGGTTTCGACTACATCGACCCGCGGGACCAGACTTCCTGCACCGCCTGGAATTATTACGCTTCCGCTACCTCCAATGCCCCGGCACAGGCGGCGGTGGCCATCCGCAACTTTTCCTCGGCCTACGAGACCGGCTACTTCCCTATCATCCATTGCGGTACCAGCTTTGGTCACTACAAAGAGGTGCGCCACGAACTGCTCCACCACCACGAGTTGCGCCGCCAAGTGCGGGACATCATGGAAAGGCTGGGCAAAAAGCTGGTCCTGCCCGAGGAAATCGTCCACTACAGCGAATGGGTCTATGCCATACGGGATCGCATTGCCGAGCACCAGGTGATCGACATGAGCAACATTACCGCCACGGTGCATCCGGCCTGCCATTATCACAAACTGGTGGAAGAGGACGCCGTGTACGACCCGGAGATTTACGGGGCGCAACGCACCGCCATCGTAACCGGCACCCTAAAGGCCCTGGGCATTAACGTGAAGGACTATTCCACCTGGTTCGACTGTTGCGGTTTCGGATTTCGCCACATTCTGGTTTCCCGGGATTTTTCCCGCTCCTTTGCCGTGCAGCGGAAAATCGAGGTGATGAAGGAAGAGGTGAATCCCGATGTAACCGTAACCCACGATACGGGTTGTGTGACCACTCTGGATCAGAGTCAGTTCGCCGCACGGGCTCACGGGCGAAAAGTAGGCATTCCGGTCATGTCCGATTCCCAGATCGCGGCCCTGGCCATGGGCGCCCATCCTTACAAGGTGCTTCAACTGCACTGGCATAACACGGACAACAAGCCCTTCTTCGAGAAGCTGGGAATCGACTGGAAGAAGAAATGGCAAGAATTTGAAGAAGCCGTGGAAAAAATTAAATCTGGCGAAAAAGAATACCTAACATGGGAGGATGCCGATGCCTAGTCAGGACATTCTTGTAATCGGGGGAGGTCCGGCCGGACTGGAAGCTGCACGAAGCATTGCCGACCTGGGTTACCGGGCCATTTTAGTCGAGAAACGAGACCGGCTGGGTGGCACCCCGGACGAAGCCGGCTACGCCGCCCTGACACCCGATCTGCGCAATGCCGAAGAGGCCATGAACGAAATGATTGCCCGCGTTCAAAACAATCCCAACGTGGAACTACACCTGGGGGCCACGGTGGTGGACGCCAAAGGCCAGGCCCCGGATTTTACCGTGACCATTAAAAACGCCAAGGAATCCAAACAGGTAAACGTGGGGGCGGTCATAATTTGTACCGGCTTTCAGCATTTCGATCCAGGCCGCGAAACCCAAAAATACGGCTATTACGAATTTCCCGACGTCATTACCCTGGTTGATTGCGAAAAGATGCTGAAAGCCCACCGGGTGGTGCGTCCGTCCACCGGCGAACCCCCGGAACGGGTCTGCTTTATTCAATGCGTAGGCTCCCGGGACCGCCGCATCGGCAACGAATACTGCTCCAAAGTATGTTGTGGCATCGCCTCCAAGGAGGCCATCGAAATCAAGCAACAATTGCCCAACGCCAAGGTGTTCATTTTTTACATCGACATGCGCATGTACGGCTACTGGGAAAACGAAATCTACTGGCCCGCGCAAGAGAAGTACAAGGTGAACTATGTGAAGGGCATTGCCACCGAAATTTTGCAGCGGGACGGCAAGCTGCTGGTACGCGGCGAGGATACCACCATGCGCCGCCCCTTCGAAATCCCCATGGACCTGGTTGTGCTATCCGTGGGGATGGAGCCCAGCGCCGGGACCCGGGAAATGGCCAAAATTTTCGGCCTGAAGCAGAACAAATACAAATTCATCGAAACCATCGGCGGGGCTCTGGACACCGTGTCCACCACCGTGCCGGGCGTGTTTGCCGCCGGTGCCTGTACCGGCCCGGCCGATCTGGAAGATTCCATTTCTGCCGCCGGACTGGCCGCCGTGAAGGCCATTTCGACCGTGCGCCAGGCGGAAACGGTGAAGGCCTGAGCGTTTTGAAAGGGCCCAACCGGAGGACAACATGCCCGAAGTTGTAGATTTAAAAACGGCTCAGGAATTCATGAAGGAGGCGCTCACCAAGGTCTCCCCGGCGCAACTGGAAGCACTCTGCTTGGCCCTGGAGGAAAAGAGCCGCCTGTTTCAGCACCACCTGGCAGAGGACAGGCTGGCCAAGCTGGACCAGGAAAGCCTCCAGACTATTCTGAGCCGCATCTTTTCCGTCCGGCGCCGTTCGCGCAAACTGCTAGAACGGTTCAGTCTGGAGGCCCTCAAAGCCCACATCCACCAGTTGCTTTACGGCAGCGAACCGGTTAATCAGCGGCTGGAGGCGTTCTGCGCCGCCCTGGAAGGTCTAGAGGACTCCCTTCGCTTCGACCTGGCCGGCGAACTGCTTCATTTTACCGCCCCGCAGGAATACTGGTTGTGGACCCGCTGGATCTGGGATCCCCGCTCCCGGACCGGCGCCCTGCCCCTGGTGGTCAGCGAAGCCTACAGCCTGGAGGATCCCTCCCTGGGTAACATGTATTTGAAGGTGGGCCAGGCCCAATCGTTTGTCCGCCATGTTGGCGAAGCCGCCGAACTGGCCATCGTCGGCCAGGGGACTTTCGGTGTGGATGCCTTTCTGGCCTGCGTCTATGTGGTTTACGTGTACACGGTCCTGCGCATGCGCATGACCCAGGAATTTACCAAAGTCATGCCCGACCTGCCGGAGTTTACCCACCGGCTGCTGGGTGTGTTCAAAAAGGAGGAATCGGCCAATGCCAGTTGACAAGCGCCAGATTCAGGAGCTGGAAAAAGCCGTTGTTGATGGGATTGAACTGACCGGGGACTGGAACCGCATGTTCGCCCAGCGCCCCATCTTCGATTACGATACGGCCATCATGGACAAAATCACCTCCCTGGAAGGGGGCGAATCCCTGGGCTGGTGTTACCAATGCGCCCAGTGCGTGGGCGTGTGCCCAGTGGATATTGTGGGCGGGGACTATGGCCCGCGCAAAATTTACCGCAACGTCCAGGCCGGCGTGGACCTGTTCACCGACCCCGACCTGTGGAAATGCACCACCTGCATGAATTGCCTGCGGGTTTGCCCGAAAAATGTGGACATGATTCAGATCATGCCGGCCGTACGCGAAGAGGCCGTGATGGACGGTCAAGTGCCGGAAGAACTGCAACAGGTGTTCGAAAACACCTTCGAGTACGGCAATCCCCTGGGCGAAAGTCCCCGCAAACGGGCCGAATGGACCAAAAAAGCCTCTGTACCAGTACCGCTGATGAAGGACAAAAAGCAGGCGGACGTTCTCTGGTTCGTGGAGTGCTATCCCTCCTACCATCCCCGGGGCATTGATGCCAGCGTGGCCCTGGCACGGGTGCTGAACCTGCTGGGGGTGGATTTTGCCATCCTGGGGCCGGAAGAAAAATGCTCCTGCGATTCCCAGCGGCTGGCCGGCGAAAAAGGCCTGTTCGAAGAATTTGCCGAACAAAACATTCGAACGTTCAAAAAGTACCGCTTTAACCAGATTCTGGTCACCGACCCCCATGCCCTCAACGCACTGAAAAAGGAATATCCCAAATACGGCGGCAAATACCAGGTGGTCCATTACACCACCTTCCTGGCACCCTTGCTGGACAAACTGGAATTTAAAAACACCCTGTCCTACAAGGTCACCTTTCACGATCCCTGCTACCTGGGGCGTCACAACGGGGAATTTGAAGCCCCGCGGCAGATCCTTACCGCCCTGCCCGGTGTGGAACTGGTGGAAATGGGCCGTTGCCGGCAGAACAGCTTCTGTTGCGGCGGTGGGGGCGGCGGCATGTGGCTGGACGGCTTCATGGCCGATCACGTTGCCGAACGTCTCTCCGAACGCCGGGTACGCGAAGCCGTAGGCACCGGCGCCGATGTGCTGGCCGTGTGCTGTCCCTACGAAGTGTCCCGCTTCGAAGATGCCGTGAAATCCACCGGCAACGAAGGAAAGCTGATCGTGAAGGACATCATCGAGCTGGTGGTGGAAGCACTGGGCGACTGAAAGCCCAAGTCCGCTGACTGTTTGCTGGACAGGGGGCAAGTCCTGTAGCATTGATTACCATATCTCAATAGAGGAATGTGCCATGTTCAAGATTCGCCATTATGAACTGCATCCCGAGCTGTTTTACGACCCGGACACCCATCTGTGGCTCCGGGTAGAAGGCAACCGGGCCCGGGTAGGCCTGGACCCTCTGGAACAGGAGACCCGGGGCGCCTTTGTGGTCATTCAGCTGGCTAAGCCGGGCCAGAAGCTGAGCCGGGGCGAAGCCATGGGCACCGTGGAAGCCGAAAAGTACGTGGGCAGCCTGCAGGCCCCGGTCTCCGGCAGGGTGGCGGCCGTGAATCCGGCCGTGTTAACCAATCCACGGCTGGTGAACAGCGACCCCTATGGCGAGGGCTGGTTGCTGGAACTGGAAATGAGCAACTTCCAGAGCGAGCGCGCCCACCTGCTGACCGGCGAGGAAACGCTGCGGGACTGGTACCAGGCGGAAATTCGCAAATACGAGGACTGGGGATGGCTGGCGGAATCGTAAGCGAACAAGTGGAGGCGCTCCAGGCGGAAGCCTTTGCCACCCGGCAAGCTCATTTCGACAATCGAATCTATTTTTTTGCGCCCGGTCTGAAGCACTTTGAGACGGAAGAATTCCGGCAACAGACCCCTCAGGCGTTTCGGCCCATCAGCCTCACCGGGAGTGCCTGCGCCCTGCAGTGCGAACACTGCAAATCCAAAATTCTGGAACCCATGATTCCCCTGGACCAGAAGGAGGGTCTGTTGGCCCTGTGCCGGCGCCTGGCCGAGCGGGGAACGCGGGGGGTGTTGATCAGCGGCGGTTCGCAGCCCAACGGGCAGGTGCCGTTGCGCAAATACCTGCCGGAAATCAGCCGAGTCAAGCAGGAGCTGGGCCTTCGCGTGATGGTTCACTGCGGCGTGGTGGATGAGGATACTGCCCGCGGCCTTCGGGATGCCGGCGTGGACGGCGTCATGCTGGACATTATCGGTGCCGAGGAAACCATCCGGCAGGTGTACCATTTGGATTTAACCCCGGGCGATTTTGAACGCTCGCTGGCCGCACTGGCCCGTTACGGGCACAGCATCCGCCCGCACATCATCCTGGGACTCCACTTCGGCCGCTTTTTGGGTGAGGAACAGGCCCTGGAAATGATTGCCCGCTATCCGGTGGACGTGCTGGTGCTGGTCATTTTAACCCCGCTGGTGGGCACCCCCATGCAGGGGGTGGAACCGCCGGCCGTGGAGCTGATTGCCAATTTCTTCGGCCAGGCCAGATTGCGCATGCCCCACACCCCGATCATGCTGGGGTGTGCCCGGCCGCTGGGGGATCACAAAACAGCGGTGGATCGGGCCGCGATCGACTACGGACTGAACGGCCTGGCCTATCCGGCCGAAGGCATGGTGCGTTACGCGCGCAACATGGGCCTGGAGCCGGTGTTTAGAGAAAACTCCTGTTCCTGCGGCTTTTAGGCCATCGCGCTGGCCGGCAGGGAGAAGAGGCGCTCAATGAGTCAAAATCAGGCAATGAAATTGTGGCGTTACATTGAGGAAGACGGCGTATCCGCTCACGAAGGGCTGGCAGCGGACGAGGCTTTGCTTGCCGCTTACGGCAGGCAAGAACAGGCGGCCATGTTCGACGGCACCTTGCGCCTCTACACCTACCGGGCCCATTGCGCCCTGGTGGGGCGGTTTCAAAATCTGTCCGCCGAAATAAATCTGGACTATTGCCGCAAGCACGATATTCAGGTCAGTCGCCGTCCCACCGGGGGTGGCGCCATTTTGATGGGCCCCGCTCAATTGGGGGTGTGCGCAGTAATCAGCACTCACCACCGGCCGGAGCTGGCCAATCCGGTACAGGCTTACCACTATTTTGCTGCGCCGCTGATCCATGCCCTGCGCGCTCTGGGCATACAGGCTGCCTTCCGGCCCAAGAACGATCTTGAGGTGGGAGGAAGAAAAATTGCCGGCCTGGGGGTGTATTACGACCCCCACGGTGCCCTGCTCTTCCACGCCAGTCTGCTGGTGGATCTGGACATCGCCCTGATGCTGAGGGTGTTGAACATTCCTGGCGAAAAGTACAGGGACCGGGTGATGATTCGCTCGGTGCGCCAGCGGCTCACTACCGTCAGCCGGGAGCTGGGCCAGCCGCTTGCCACCGATCAGGTGCGCCGCCAGGTGGCCGCCGCTTTCGAGCAGGTGCTGGGCATTCAACTCCAGGACCAGCCCTTCGGGCCCGCAGAAAAGGAAGCCATTGCCGCCCTGGCTCGCAGAAAGTACCTGTCCCCGGACTGGCTTTATCTCCAATCCCCCAACCTGGACATGACCGGGACTGCGGTCAAAAAAACCCCGCTGGGCCTGCTGCGCATTTACATCGCCCTGGCCGGCCGAACCATTAAAAGCGTGTTGATTGCCGGGGACTATTTCGACTTCGCCCAGACCTTCCGCCACCTGGAGGGCCGGTTGAA
>RFHE01000040.1 GCA_003696445.1 Calditrichota bacterium
CATCGAAGGGGAGCGGGTGCTGGTGAACGGTCACGACACCGGCTGGGACTGGGCGAAGCTGGTGCAGACCGCTTACCTGAACCGGGTGGATCTGTCCGCCCACGGCTACTTTGCCACCCCCAACATCTACTTCAACCGCCAGCAGGAGAAGGGCCGGCCCTTCGCCTACCACGTGTACGGCACGGCGCTGATTCAGGTGGCGTTGGATTGCCTGCGCGGGGTGTATCGGATTGAATCGGTCAAAATTGTCCACGACCTGGGGCGGCCGCTGAACCGGGTGGTGGATCTGGGGCAGGTGGAGGGCGGCCTGGCCCAGGGCCTGGGTTGGATGACCCTGGAGGAGCTCCGCTGGGACGAGCAGGGCCGGCTGATGAGCCGGGCCCTGGCCAGCTACAAGGTGCCCGATGTCTATTTCATGCCGGACGATCTGGAGGTGCATTTTCTGGAAAACGCCGACGAGCCGACCGGTCCCTACGGCAACAAGGCGGTGGGCGAACCGCCGCTGATGTACGGCATCGGCGTGTTTTTTGCCATTCGGGACGCCATGCGGGCCTTCCGCCCCGACGCCGCGCTGGCGTTCCACAGCCCGCTGACCCCGGAGCGAGTCCTGACCCAGCTCCATCCCGAACTGGTGGCGCAATTCCGCCAGGCCCAGACGGCAGCCGCCGAGGACGGCAAACCGGCGGTGAAACGAGCCAGAGAAAAAGCCAAGGTAAAAGAAGAAAACGCCGGCTGAAGGCCCGCCGGCCGGCGATAAACGGGAAGGGAATCCATGGTTCCGCAAGTCCTGGAAGAGGCCCTGCAACTGGCCAGAGAAAACCAGCCGTTTGTGCTGGCCACGGTGGTCCGCACGCGCGGCTCCACGCCACAGAAATCCGGTGCCCGGTTGCTGATTCGCGCGGACCGCTCGGCGGTGGGAACCGTGGGCGGCGGCTGTGTGGAAGGGGATGTCTGGTATCTGGCCGATCGCATGTTTTCCCGGCCGGAAGAGGCCCGGCCCGTTTTGCAGCGCTACCGATTGAACGAAACCCTGGCCGCCCGGAGCGGCCTGGTTTGCGGCGGCACGCTGGAGTATTTCGTGCAGCCGTTTTTTGTCTCCAACCGGGCCGTGCCCCTTCTGGAAGCCCTGCTGAAGGCGCTGCGCGAGGGGCCGCCGCTGGTGCTGGCCATGCTGGTGGAAAGCCCGGACAGCCCGGATCAGGTGGGGCATGGTCTGTTGCTGACTGCCGATGGAGAGGTGAGCGGGGACCTGAGCCTGCCTGCCGGGGCGCTGGAGACGATTCGCCGGGAAGGGGCTGAACTGCTTCGCTGGGGCGGCAATCGGCTGCTGGCCCTGGAGGATGGCCTCTCCCTTTACCTGGAGGCGTTCACCCCGCCGCCCGTGCTGGTGCTGGTGGGGGCCGGACACGTCAATCAGGAAGTGGCCCGCCTGGCCGCCGAGCTGGACTTTCGCATCTGGGTGGTGGACGACCGGCCTGAATTTGCCAATCGGGAGCGCTTCCCCGAGGCGGAACGCATTGTGAATGCCCCTTACCCGGAAGGGCTGCAGCAGCTGGATCCCCCGGAAAATAGCTACATCGTGGTGGGAACCCGCGGGCACCGGGAGGACGACCAGGCTCTGGAGGCGGCGGTGCGCAGCCGGGCCCGCTACGTGGGGCTGCTGGGCAGCCGGCGCAAAACCCTGCTCATCTTCCGCCGATTGCTGGCCCAGGGGTTCAGCGAAGAGCGCCTGCGACAGGTGCACGCCCCGGTGGGCCTGGACATCGGCGCGGTGACGCCCCGGGAACTGGCCGTGAGCATTGTGGCCGAAATTTTGATGGTTCTGCGCGGCGGCGAGGGCCGACCCCTGAGTGAAATCAAATCGGTCTGGCCCCAGCTGCGGGAGAAAATCGGCCGCCCGGCGAAGACGGCCACCTGAGAAAAGTTTTGCCAGACAAATCGGGAAGAGCAACCGTGGGATTGCTGATCCACAACGTCAACCTGTTTCTAAACGACGGTCCTCTGACCACCAGCAGCGGCCTGGCGGTGGCCGTTGAAGGCCATGAGATCCAGGAAGTGGGCTCCGAAGCGGCGCTCAAGGCGCGCTACCCCCGCTACCGGTGGCTGGACGGCGGAGGGCGCCTGCTGATGCCCGGGCTGATCAACGTGCACATGCACTTTTACAGCACCTTCGCCCGGGGCCTGCAACTGCCGCACACGCCCCGGAATTTTGCCGAAGTCCTCCAGATGCTCTGGTGGAAGCTGGACGCCAGCCTGGATCTGGAGGCGGTTTACTACAGCACCCTCTTGCCCGCCCTGGTGGCGGTCCGCAGCGGGGTGACGGCGGTGATCGACCACCACGCCAGCTACGGGGCCATTGAAGGCAGTCTGGAGGCGGTGGAGCAGGCTCTGGAGCAGGTGGGCCTGCGCGGGCTGCTCTGCTTCGAAGTGTCCGACCGGCACGGTCCGGAGGCCAGGCGACAGGCCCTGGAGGAAAACGAGCGCTACCTGGCCCGCTGCGCCCGCAGGCGCAAGGAGGCGCCGGATTTCCCCTTCGACGGACTGGTGGGCCTGCACGCCTCCTTTACCCTGGAGGAGGAAACCCTGGAGGCGGCGGCCGATCTCAGCCGGCGAACCGGCCAGGGATGCCACATCCACGTGCTGGAGGATCCGGTGGATGGCGAGGAGACCCGCCGCAAGTTCGGACGCGGCGTGGTGGAGCGGCTCCGAGAAAAGGACATTCTCAATGAGCGCAGCCTGGCCGCCCATTGCATCCACCTGGAGGAAGGCGAGGCCCAATTGCTGGCCGAAAGCGGGACCATGGTGGCCCACAATCCCCAGTCCAACATGAACAATGCGGTGGGACGGGCCGATGTGCCCGGCTTGCTCTCCCGCGGGCTGGCCGTGGGGCTGGGCACCGACGGGATGAGCGGCAATCTGAATCACGACGTGCGCACCGCCTTCCTGCTGCACCGGTTCGCGCTGAACAATCTCGGAATGGGCTGGCAGGAAATCCCCGAGATGCTCTTCCGGCACAATCCGGAAATTTACCGCCGGCTGAGCGGCCGGAGGGTGGGGCGGATTGAAGCGGGCTATCTGGCCGATCTGATTCTGGTGGACTATTACCCGCCCACGCCCATGAGCGAGGACAACTTTTTCGGCCATTTTCTGTTCGGCATCATGGATGCGCGGGTTCACACCAGCATCATCAACGGGCGGGTGGTGATGGAGGACTACCGGATTCCCGGCATCGAGGAGGCAAA